>CANHCD010000234.1 GCA_947458795.1 Cyclobacteriaceae bacterium
AAGGGAGTTTAGCTCAGCTGGTTCAGAGCATCTGCCTTACAAGCAGAGGGTCGGGGGTTCGAATCCCTCAACTCCCACAGGAAACCTCGAATATTTCGAGGTTTTTTTTATGTCAAAAAATTTAAGAACTCTGCTCCAAAAATCAATCAAAAACTGGTTCAGAATTAAAAATAAGATGTTTTTAGATTTTTTCAATTCGAAAATCTCTGCTTTTACAATTACGTATTTTTTTAACCAAAAAGGGTCGTGTCAATAAAGTTGTTTCTAAACTTACCTTCAGGGTCATGCTTCAGCATCAAAGCCTTGAACTCATTTAGTTTTTCGATTCTTGCCTGCAGCATATTGGGGTTTAACGTAAAAATTTTGCCCCAGTGCGGCCTTGCACCAAATGGTTCCAAGGCTTTTTCGACTTCTGGCAGCAATGCCATCACAGCATCCACTTCTTGTTTCCATGTGAAATGGATAGCCAAGCAAGTCTTTTTGTAGAAGGGACTCATTGGGATATCGTCTGCCGCTATGGTGCGTATTTCGGAAATGAATAGGAGCGGAGCCACTTTCTCGTTCAGTTTTTCCACAGCCATAAAAGCCGGATAAGCATCTTTGATATTTACAAAATACTCTGCTTGTAGTTCTTTGCCACTGCTTGGTGTAAAACCCATCTTAAAGTGCGGCATGCGTTCATACCAAGTCCCGTCTACACCCATTTGGTCGGTGCAATTCACCGGGTCGGCAGATTCTATCGGATGAAGGTTTTTGGTGGCCAATTTGGCTCCGTAAAATTCTGGGGCAAACTCCTTCACTTCGTCAGATTTTACTTTTATCCAAACCTCGCTCACGTTTTTATTTTTCCAGTCGGTAAACAAGCTAACGCTGTAGCCGCTTGCCATTATTTTTTCAAAATCTTTCTCCAATACAGCCATAGGCATGTTTTGGTACACCACTTGCTTCATTTTGAAAGTCGGTAGCAGGTTCAAAGTCACCTTGGTAATAATACCCAAGGTACCCAAGCTCACTATGGCCATTAGAAATTCCTCAGGATTTTTTTCTTTGGTCAGCGTCACCAATTCTCCTTTCCCGTTTACCATTTCAAGAGCTACCGCTGCCGTGGCCAAGCTGCCATTGTTTATACCCGAGCCATGCGTGGACGTGGAACAAGCTCCGGCCACAGAAATGTGTGGTAAAGAAGCCAAATTGTGCAGCGCAAAGCCATTTTGATCGAGATATTCACAAAACTCGCCATATTTTATGCCAGACTCCACCGTTATGGTCTGATTCTCTTTGTCCAACGAAATTACTTTGTTCAGATTAGCCGTCGAAATCTGGTTAAACTTGCTATCGGCAATGCTATTGAAGCAGTGCGTCGTACCCAGTCCTTTGGCTTTTTTGTTTGATTTTATGAATTCTTGCAGCTCTTCCACAGTTTTCGGAGCCACCAAATTGTCGGTGCTGTAGGTATAATTTCCCGCCCAGTTGGTCCGACCCACCTGTCCGGCCTCGGCTGTTTGGGTTGTTTCCGTGGTAGTGTTGCCACAGGACATCAATTGAGGAAATGCTGCTCCGGCAGCTAAAACGGATACAGATTTCAGGAATTCTCTCTTTTTCATTTGTTTGTATTTACCTATTCAATTTACGTCAAATTCATTCATAGGCAATCTACCTCCCCCAACTTTCTACAAGCCATTTGATAGCGTGCTTAGTTGCCAAATCCGTGTAGTTCCCTGATAAATCCCAATCTGTAGGATAGCTTATTTCATAGAATAGTCTGCCAATTTCGATTCTCAAATGCTGAATGTCCGCTGAATCCGCTGACTCTCCCTTTAAATATTCCTTTAGGCTAAAGCGTTCTAAATTATCAGCAACGCTTGTTCGTATAATTATTATTAAAATAATGACAATGAGGAAGTTATAAATTTTTATTGTAGTAAAATAAGTCCAATTTTACTCCCAACTGCAATTTTACTGCAATGTGAATAGTGGGATAAAGAAGTGAGTCATCCTCTCAGGCTCCGCCTACTTCCTTCAAATTGGGAGGAGGTGAACTTAACGGAAGTTTACGAGAGGTGGCGTTAATTCTGCCCATTTTTTTGACCAAAGATTAATCTAACAATTGGAAAGTAGAAAGCGATGCTATGAGCTTGTCGAGGGTAAAGAATTCCAATGGCAATTTGTTTCCAAATAATATTTTACTAAAATGTATTTTTGTTCATTAGTAAAATGTATTTTTGTTCATTAGTAAAATGTAAAATATATGGTTTTAAAGTCTGACGTAAAAATAGCTTTTAAGCAACAACAACTTTTGCTTAAGGGAAAATCCAATGGAGAACGGAGAGAGAAATTAGCTCAGGTGTCTTTGAGTAGAGAATTTGTGCTTATTATCACCGGAATCAGGCGTTGTGGTAAAAGCACCTTCATGCAACAATTGATCAATAAATTAAAGGGTTCTGTGGCATTTTTTAATTTTGAAGACCCACGAATATTTGGTTTTGAAACCACTGACTTTGTAAAATTGGATGAAGTGATTGGTGAAAACACCTTGTATTATTTCTTTGATGAGGTACAAAATGTAGACAATTGGGAAATATTTATTAGAAATCTTCACGATAAGCAAAAAGTGATCTGTGTTACAGGTTCAAATGCATCTTTGTTAAGCAGGGAGCTGGGCACCAAACTTACAGGTAGAAATATTCAGATAGAGTTGCTTCCTTTTTCGTTTAAAGAATACGTATCATTCAAAAAAATAAAGGCTGAAGAAGTAACATTTGAGCACTATTTAGTGGAAGGAGGATTTCCAGATTATCTTAAAACCGCAAATAAAGAAGTTTTACAGCAACTGTTTAAAGACATTGTTTACCGAGACATCATAGTAAGGCATTCGGTGAGGAATGATAAAGTGTTAATTAGTATCGCTTTGTATCTAATAAGCAATGCTGGCAAAGAATTTTCATATACAAATATCAAAAACACTTTTGGTGTTGGTTCAGTGAATACGGTGATGGATTATATCAGTTGGTTTGAAGACAGTTATTTACTGTTTACTGTACCCAAATTTAGCTGGTCATTAAAAAGTGTGGCCATTAGCCCTAAGAAAGTCTATGTGATAGATACAGGTTTTGGAGATGCCAATTCATTAAGCTTTTCAAATGATACAGGACGATTATTCGAAAATGCGGTATACCTGCAATTGAGACGAACCTATAAAGATCTTTATTATTTCAGAGAGAAAGGAGAATGCGATTTTGTTGTTAAAGAAAAAAATAAAGTAACACATGCCATTCAAGTTTGTGCAGAAGTATCGCAGGAGAATTTACCACGAGAAGTGAATGGATTGGTGGAAGCGTTACGATTTTTTGACTTGGAGGAAGGGATTATCATCACAATGAATCAAGAAGATGAAATTATACAAGACAAAAAGAAAATACATTTAATTCCAGCTTGGAAATGGTTTGTGAATTGATTTCAATAGAAGCTGTTTAGGACGGGGACAAGATTACTCTCGAACATATTAGATGATCATGAAAATTCTCAAAAAAGAATTCGGCAATATCTTTAAGACTTACCATGAAAGGGATACCTAGAGGAGTCAGTGAACTTGATGATTTAGTGATTAAGCTGGCCATCAGATTAGCGGGTCTTGACTTCATAAAATACGTCAGAATTTGTGATCAATACTTTTTTTCCTTACAACTAGTAAAGGAGATTATCAGTTGGGTTGGGGGTTCTCCCGTAATTCTCTGGGATCAACTCCCCGTCAAGCTTCGAATAAATTCAAGGTTTTTTTAGCCTCTCCTCCAATAAAAAAAAGAGATTATCAGTAGGATCGGGGTTCTCCCGTATTTCTACGGGATTAATTCCCGCAGCATGCCACGAAGAGAATCAAGGCTTTTTTATGCTTTATAATTTTTCCTTTATTCTAACGCTTGGCAGTGCACTAGTAGATTCATCCTATTAAATTTTTCAAAGTCTAGAAATTCCAATAATTGTTGTGTTTTCAAAAACCTAAACCATGATTCTCAATTTTGATACATGAATAACATATTAATAATAGGTAAAAAGTTGGGTTGAGGGTAACA
>CANHCD010000235.1 GCA_947458795.1 Cyclobacteriaceae bacterium
ATAGGGGCTGGACTTGGCTTGTCTATCAAAGGCTACAAGGCCATGGTCGAAATGCAGTTTGCCGACTTTGTGAGCGTAGGTTTCAACCAGATTGTCAACAATCTAGCCAAGATCCACTACCGCTGGGGACAGGCAGCAGATGTGGTCGTCCGCATGCCTACTGGAGCTGGTACCGCTGCGGGACCCTTCCATTCCCAATCCAACGAAGCCTGGTTTTTCCATACGCCAGGCCTAAAGATCGTCTACCCATCCAATCCACATGATGCCAAAGGCCTCCTCAATGCGGCCTTGGAAGACCCGAACCCCTACCTGTATTTCGAGCACAAGCTCCTGTACCGATCCATCTCTGGTCCAGTACCGGACAACTACTACACAGTAGAAGTGGGCAAAGCGGCATTAGCGGCTACTGGCACCCAGGTTTCCATCATCACCTACGGCATGGGGGTGCATTGGGCTACCAAAGCGGTGGAGGAACTCGGCATCTCTGCCGATATTCTAGACTTGCGCACGCTGCTCCCTTGGGACAAGGAAGCGGTGGCTGCAACTGTTAAAAAGACAGGGAAAGTTATTTTTCTACAGGAAGACACACTCACCGGAGGCATTGGCGCAGAGATTTGTGCGTGGATCTCCGAGTACTGCTTTGCCTCTCTTGATGCCCCAGTGATGCGGGAAGGGAGTTTGGATACCCCGGTACCTTTTGCTCCAAATCTAGAAAAGCAATTCTTGCCGGTAGATCGATTTAAAGTGAAGCTGCAGGAGCTGATCGCATTTTAAACTTGTCTGGACCAGTGTAGCGGAACAGCTCCTACTAAAAAAAATCAAACAACCTATGGTACACCTCCGACTCCTTGCCAAAGAAGAGCTGATGCTAATCCAACGTATCGCCCATCAAACCTGGCCCTCCACCTTTGCGGGTCTTTTGAGCGAAGCACAGATCGACTACATGCTCAATTGGATGTATGCATTGCCGATGCTCGAATCGCAAGTGGAAAAGGGGCATGGCTTTTTAGTTGCCGAGGTGGAAGGTGAAGCGGTTGGATTTGCAGGATACGAACTCAATCACCTGGAAGGGCCAAAGGCCAAACTACACAAGTTGTACCTCCTGCCTAGCAGCCAAGGAAAAGGGGTGGGAAAAGCACTGCTCTTGGAGGTAGCCAAAAGGGCTCGTGAAGCGAGGCAAAAAAGCCTGGTCTTGAATGTGAATAAGTACAATAAAAAGGCGATCGATTTTTACCTCGCCATGGGCTTTGTGACCATTCGGCAAGAAGTCAATGACATTGGCCAGGGCTACGTGATGGATGATGATGTGATGGAGCTGGCGTTATAATTTTTACTCCAGCTTCAGGACCGTATCCCAAAGTACCAGTCCCTGTGCGGGCGCGGTAGGCACAGAAGGCCAAGCCTCTTCAGGTCTTTCTAGTCGCTCTTGGATTTGTGCTGGGTTCCAGTTCCAAATGGCATACACCATTTTTCGTACCTGGTGATGCAAAAACCCCTTCCCTACTACCTCCACCCCAAAAACCTGAGCGGGTGAATAGATGGAAGGCGAGTCAATTACTTCAAAAACAGACACAGATTCAACCTCGCGTTCGTAGCTCAACTTTGTAGCAGAGGGCTGGCAAAAGGCTTTGAAGTTGTACCTTCCCACAAACAATTGTCCATTTTCCTGCATCTGGGCAAGTGAGTTGGCAAAGGGTACCGAAGCAATAAAGGAGGAAGCAAAAGGATGAAATCCTTCCGGTTGAGCAAAGAAATAGCGGTAAGCTTTTTGCTGAACGGACTGGATAAGGTTAAAGTCCCGAGGTACTTCCTGCACGGTATCCAATCGGATCTCACCTCCGAGGTGGACATTGATGGTCGAGAGCAGCTCCTCAAAGGCAATTGCCTCCTCCACAAAAAGCTGCAGATAGCCTTTCCGGCAGCTCACGCCAGAGTCGGTTCGGCTGGAACCGATCAGGGTGAAACTTCTATCTTCCAAGACAAATCGGAGTACCCGCTCCAACTTCCCCTCCACTGTGGACTGCTCGGGCTGCTTGGCCCACCCTTTGAAGCGAGCTCCAAAGTAGGAAATGGAAAAAAGGTAGGAGAAGGGTTTGTGCTGCATGTATACGGGTGAAAATAGGTATATTTCAGTAGATTGTTCAATTAGGCCCTTTCAATTTGATTGTATTATTTATGAGCTCTATAAACCCAAATGGAAAAGCAATGATGAAAACTACAAGTGACTCTGAAACCATTCTAACCGAGTTAATGGTTCCTAGCTATGCCAATTTTGGGGGCAAAGTACATGGTGGCATTATTTTATCCTTAATGGATAAAGTAGCGTATGTGACAGCAGCGAAGCATTGTAGTTGTTATGTGGTCACCGTCTCGGTGGAAGGCGTAGAATTTCTTCACCCTATTGAAGTTGGGGACCTCGTTAGTTTGAAAGCAAGGGTAAATTACGTCGGTAAAACTTCGATGATAGTAGGTATCCGTGTGGAATCTTTAAATCCTAAAACAGGGATTACTCGTCATACTAACTCCTGTTATTTCACCATGGTAGCAAAAAATGAGGATGGCCAAGTAACTGAAGTTCCGGGTCTCAACTTAGTAGATGGAGAAAGCCTTCGTCGTTTTGCTGAAGGTAAAGCACTCAAGTTATTTGTTAAGCAAAAACATCAGTTACTAAAGGAGAAATTTCATAACATGAGTATTTCAGAGATTCTAAATTCTGTGGAAGGTGAGAAGTTCACCTATGACTACACTGAAAAATAAAAGCCTCAACTACTCCCGAAAAAGGCATAATCCAAAATCTAAATTTTGAACCCGTAAGTGCAATTACTAGTTACTTTTTGAATTTTGAAGCTATTTGACCTGAATCTGAAATTATAGAAATCCCTTACCCTCCACAACTAGACTTAAATACATTCCAGTAGATAGTACCTAGTCAGAGATAACATGGGATAAAACTCCTAAACTAAAAACCACCTCGCAAGGTGGTTTTTTAGTTTAAAGCTTAACTCAGGATCTTTGCTGCCAGCCAGTCTCCCAGTTCGGAGGTTTTGTAGGCTTTCCCTCCTTCGGCGATGTCTTCGGTGACGATTCCTTCCGCTAGCGAAAGATTGACCACGTCGCTGATCAATTTGGCTTCGGCTGCCAATCCAAATGCATAATCGAACATCATGGAAGCGGATAAAATTGTTCCCAGCGGATTGGCAATGTCCTTGCCAGCAGCTTGAGGGTAGGAACCGTGGATCGGTTCGAATAGCTTCACCTTGGCTCCCAAGGAGGCCGAAGGCATCAAGCCCATGGATCCAGAAATTACGGAAGCCTCGTCCGTCAAAATATCTCCAAAGAGATTCTCCGTGATCAACACGTCGTAGGCCTTGGGCCATTGAATCAGTCTCATGGCCACTGCGTCAACAAATTCATACTCCACTTTTACATCTGGATACTCTAGCGCCAATTCCTGAACGGTTTCTCTCCACAATCGAGACGTCGCCATCACGTTGGCCTTGTCCACGCAAGTCAGGAGCTTTCTACGCTTTTGCGCAGCTTCAAATCCCATTCGCGCCAAACGCACAATCTCCTCTTTGCTGTAGACATTCGTATCAAATGCCTTGGTGCCCTGCTCGTTTCTACCTCTAGGCTCTCCGAAGTAGATGCCTCCAGTTAACTCCCTGAAAAAAACTAGATCTACCCCATCCACTCGATCGAGCTTCAATGGGGACTTGTGTACCAGCGAGGGAAAGGTAAAGGTGGGTCGCACATTGGCAAATAACCCTAGTTTTTGACGCATACGAAGCAAACCTTGCTCCGGACGTACCTTGGCCTTGGGGTCGTTGTCGTACTTGGGATCCCCAATGGCACCAAAAAGGACTGCATCTGATGCCGCACAAATATCATGGGTAGCATCTGGATAAGGATCACCTGTGGCATCGATCGCACATGCGCCTACCAGCCCATGCTGAAAGCTGATCTGGTGTCCAAATTTCTTTCCGATGGCTTCTACTACCTTGACTGCTTGTGCAATCACTTCTGGGCCTATGCCGTCTCCAGGAA
>CANHCD010000236.1 GCA_947458795.1 Cyclobacteriaceae bacterium
AGATCATGGACTTTGTCTCTCCTGCAGGACCTGTGTACCAAGCAGGCACACTATCTGGAAATCCCATTGCGATGGCAGCCGGATTGGCGATGCTCCGTCACTTAGACACCCATCCCGAAGTCTACACTCGGTTGGAAGCCATAGGAGATGAGCTAACTGCAGGAATAACTCGTATCAATTCAACCTTGGGCTTCGACTATACCCTCAACAAATTGGGAAGCATGTATTCCTTGTTTTTCACTTCTGCTCCAGTAACTGATTTTGAGTCTGCCAAAAAATCAGATACCCAGCTCTTTGGCCGGTACTTCCAAAGTATGCTGAAGCGAGGGATCTACTTGGCTCCATCTCAGTTTGAAAGCCTCTTCTTATCCACTGCCTTATCGAGCGAACTGATCGGCAAGATCCTGCAGGCGCATGAGGAAAGCATGAAAGAAATTCATTAACTAGTTGAGGATGATCTTGAAAGTATACGGCATCAAAAATTGCGACACGATGAAGAAAACCTTTTCCTTTCTAGAGGAAAAAGGAATTTCCTACGAATTTTTTGATTACAAAAAGCAGGCACCTACTTTGGAACTACTCAAAAGCTTCCACTCAAAAACTAGTTTGGATACCTTAGTAAATCGCCAGGGTACCACCTATAAAAAGCTGGATGAGTCGCAGAAAGAGGCGGTTGGACAGGAATTAACTGCATTTCCCATTTTGATGGCTCAGCCTAGCATGATCAAAAGGCCCTTGATCGAATATTCCGATGGAAGCATCACCTTGGGATTTGTGCCCGAGCTGATTGCTTCAAAACTAAAGTAAGTTTACTTTATCCAGGAGATTCCTGGTTTGCATTTAGGATTGTGGTGGAAAAAATGCCGGTAGGTGCTTCAGGATATCTCTACTCATTCTATCCAAATCATAGGAAGGCTTCCATCCCCAATCTGCTTGCGCGCAACTATCGTCGATGCTATCTGGCCAAGAATCCGCAATGGCTTGGCGAAAATCAGGTTGGTACTTGATTTCAAAACCAGGAACCTGCTTTCTGATGCTTTCAAAGATTTCTTTTGGGGAAAAACTTATGCCTGCTAGATTGTAGCTTGATCGGATTTTGACTGCCTCTCTAGGCGCATTCATCAAATCTAAGGTAGCCTTGATAGCATCCGGCATGTACATCATCGGAAGGTAGGTTCCTTCACTCAAAAAGCAGGTGAAGGGCTGTTTTGCGATTGCTTTGTGGTAGATGTCTACTGCATAGTCTGTGGTTCCTCCTCCAGGCAAAGATTTGTAGCCGATTAGGCCAGGATAGCGAAGGCTCCGTACATCTACCCCATATTTTTCGAAGTAGTAGTTGCACCAACCTTCCCCTGCCAGTTTGCTGATTCCATAGACCGTGTTTGGATTTTTTTCACAAAACTGTGGGGTATTGATTTTGGGTGTTCCAGGACCAAACACAGCAATGGAAGAGGGCCAGTAGATTTTATCCAACCCGCATTCTTTTGCGAGTTCCAAAACGTGGAGTAGGCTGTCCATGTTGAGCTGCCAAGCAAACTGTGGGTTTTTTTCACCGGTAGCAGAAAGTACTGCAGCGAGGTGGTAGATCTGAGTCACCTTTTCCTTCTTCACCAAGGAGCCCAAGGCATCCTTATCCATCACATCCAATACCTCAAACCTGCAGAAGGGAAACTGTTCGCTGGCAGTGGCCCTTAAATCAGTTGCAATCACTTGATCTCCACCAAATTGATCTGCAAGCGAACGTGTTAATTCTGAGCCAAGCTGCCCAGCAGCTCCAATAACGAGGATTTTGTCCATAAGGTGATCTTTCAAAAAACCCGTAGTCACCGTCAGGGTTTTTGTTTTATATTTGGGTTTACTTGCGCAAAAATAATAAAAAACACCTGGTTCTAGCCGATTTTTGATCAGTGGAACTTTAAATTTTGTTCAAGATTAACTCCTTAATCCGTCAACCATGTACGAGCAGTTTAAACCCAAATTAGAACAAGAATTACAAGCTATCCAGGAAGCAGGTCTCTTTAAAAGAGAACGGATTATCACTTCCCCACAGGCGGCTCAAATTACCATTGCTGGAGGGAAGCAGGTATTGAATTTTTGTGCAAACAACTACCTGGGATTGTCTTCCCATCCGCGTGTAGTCCAAGCCGCTAAAGAAGCGATCGATACGCATGGCTTTGGGATGTCTTCGGTACGATTTATTTGTGGAACTCAGGATATCCACAAAGAGCTAGAAAAAAAGCTTTCCGAATTTTTGGGTACAGAGGATACCATCTTGTATGCTGCAGCTTTTGATGCCAATGGAGGAGTATTTGAGCCCCTATTTGGAGCAGAAGACGCCATTATTTCGGATGCATTGAATCATGCTTCCATCATTGATGGGGTTCGTTTGTGTAAAGCCATGCGCTACCGCTACGAGCACAACAACATGGAGGATCTGGAGAAGCAACTTCAAGATGCCATTGCTGCAGGGGCAAAACAGAAGATCATTGTGACGGATGGTGTATTTTCTATGGATGGCACCATCGCTCAGCTAGATAAAATTGTAGCATTGGCAGAAAAATACCAGGCCTTGGTGATGACCGATGAGTGTCACTCCACTGGATTTATGGGCAAAACGGGAAGGGGAGTGCACGAGCACAGAGGAGTGATGGGCAAGATCGATATTATCACAGGCACACTTGGCAAGGCCCTAGGTGGTGCATCTGGTGGATTTACTTCTGGAAGAAAGGAGATGATTGAATTGCTACGACAACGATCCAGACCTTATTTGTTTTCAAACACCTTGGCACCCTCCATCACAGGGGCATCAATAGCAGTACTTGATTTGCTATCTGAGACTACTGAATTGCGGGATAGGCTCGAAAAAAACACGCGCTACTTCCGGGAAAAGATGGAAGCAGCTGGATTTGATATCAAACCGGGGGAACATGCCATTGTACCAATCATGCTCTACGATGCAGTACTTTCCCAGAAAATGGCGGAAAAATTACTGGAAAGGGGGATCTATGTCATTGGATTTTACTACCCTGTAGTTCCCAAAGGTCAGGCTCGAATTCGCGTGCAAATTTCCGCAGGCCATCAGCAAGAGCACTTAGATCAGGCTATCGCTGCATTTATAGCAGTAGGAAAAGAATTGGGAGTGATCAAGTAACACTAAAAAACGGGATGATTTTTTCATCCCGTTTTTTTATCCTCCTACTTTGGTAGCCAAGCCTTTTTTCTTGGCGAAATCGTGTTCGGAAAGATTTTCAAATCTGTCGTAGAGGTCTTCGTTGTTGAGGTAGTCGTTGATGATTTCTCGAACTTCTTGAAAAGAAAGGTTGTGCAATACCTTTCCATTTTTAGCCATTGAGATTTGCCCTGATTCCTCTGAAATAACCAAGATTAGGGCATCTGTGGCTTCTGACATGCCTATCCCCGCACGGTGTCTAAGTCCAAACTGTGCAGGCACCTCACGTTCGGTAACTGGGAGAATGCAGCGCGCTGCTTTGATTTTTCCCTTGTGGATAATTACAGCTCCATCATGCAGCGGGCTATGCTTATTGAAAATGGCAATCAAGAGTCTTTTCGATAATTCAGCATCCAAGATGTCTCCACTTTCTGCATAAAATTTCAATTCTACCGTACTTGAAATCACAATCAATGCTCCGGTATTCGATCCTGCTAGGACTTTGGCAGCATCAATAATGGGGCTGATATTGAATCCGGAATTTTCTTTTTTTCTCCAGAAAAAGAGCAAATCTTTCCAGTTGTTATCGTTTGAAAAAATGGACGAGCGGCCCAGGATGAGTAAGAATTTTCTAAATTCTGGAGCAAAAATAATGATGGCAGCGATCACACCCACTCCCATAAATTGGCCAAGTATGATGGTAAGCAACTCCATCCGTATTGCCTGAACCAATAAATAGATCAAATACAGGGAAAGGAATCCTAAGAAAATCTTAATAGCAACAGAACCTTTCAAAAGCTTGTAGACCTGATACAATAGGGCTGCCACCAACGCAATATCGATCATATTGACGATGGA
>CANHCD010000237.1 GCA_947458795.1 Cyclobacteriaceae bacterium
ACGACCAAGTGACCCGCCTTTTTCAAAAAAACAAAAACTGATTTAAATATGAACAAAAGGATGAAAGATCCCAAGGGGGATCTACGTTTTGTTCATAAATCAACTCGAGTCTATGATTTTTGGTCCCTTAAACTGACGGCTATGGCCTGTCGGCAGACAGGCTTCTTTCCTATCTGCCTGCCGGAGGCCTTTGCGACTTCGCGACTTTGCGCGCCTGTCTAGTCCGCCGCGGCGGATTCTCTCGCAAAGAAGAGGAGCCGCAAAGAAATCTAACCGCTCTTTTGCTCCTGCCTGCCTGCCGCCAAGCAGGTACTTCGTACAATCCTTCTTTCTTCTTTTTGCGCGCAAAGTCGCCAAGCCGCAAAGGAAGGTAACTCGGCACTTGCTTCTCTGTAGTTGGTACATTATACCTAGTACTTCGTTCCCCTTTCTTGGTACATTGCCTGCCGCCAGGCAGGTACTTGGTACTTCGTACAATCCTGCTTCTTTTTGATTTACAGAGATCCGTTGAATGGAAAAATGGATTTCGGTTTAGAACAGTTTGAAAATCCCATAAATTGAAACAGATGCAATGGAAGCTACGCTGAGCCAAAACATTAGTTCAGAAACAAGACCAGAAGCAATCTTTAAAAATTTGTTCTGGAACCTGAAAATAATTGCAGCGAAGACAACAATCAAAAGTAAAACAGAGCCAACCACACCCCCTGAAAGAATCATGAAAGTTGGCATCTCTACAAACAGATAGGCGATTACCCAAAGGCATGGGAAAAGCCAAGCCAGAATGGCAACCCACTTCTTTCGGTCAGTTGTGCTATCCGGATTTATCCATCCCAGTTGCCCAAATATGTCTGGGAATAGTCTTGACCAATACGCTAAAGTTGCAAATACGCTAGAGTACAAAACGAAGAAAGCACCGGCCAAATACGCAAAACGAGCTTCACTCCCTAATGACTGGGTGTAGATGGAGGCCAAAGCATTAATTAACTCATTCCCTTCTGGAATTTCCTTCTGACCATAGAGAATCGAGGCCCCCAAAAGGTAAAATGCAGCAGTGACAAGGGTGTAAATAAACATTGCAACGATCGCATCAAGTTGCATGATTTTTATCCAACCATTTGCTCTCAATTGCCATTCTTCGGATCCATCATTTATTCCTGTATGGTTTGCATATCCTTTTTCTTGGCACCAATAGGTGTACGCGATGATTTCATCACTGGCAACTCCTGTGATTCCAAATGCTCCGATTGCAATGAAAACAAGATCAGGCGGCAGTTCAAATCTCAATCCACTAATTACATCTGAAAAAGTAAATCCAAAAGGAGTAAAAGAAATAGCTAAAACTGAAGCAAGTGTTAAAAGAGTAAATCCTGCAACCATCAAAATTGAGGTTTTCTCAATGATGGAATAATAATTTTTATAGATTAAAAAGCTTAGAAGGATTCCTAAAATCAGTGCCCAGATCAATATTGGGATTTGTGGAAATAGCATGCTGATAGCTATAGCTGAACCACCGAGCATACCTCCTACTTGTAAAATCTTTAACAGGGTGAGTATAAAAGTTGCCCAAATTGCCCAATTCCCTTTTTTGAAAGTAGGGCCAGGGAGTTTTGCAAAAGAAAACATTAAGGTCTTCCCGGTAATGATTGCGTTTTTACCGAATTCAAGCTGTATTGCAACTTTCACAAAGCAACTGACCAGAATAACCCAAAAAGTAATAAATCCACCTTTTGCTCCTAGAACAGTGGTGGCAATTAACTCCCCAGACCCAACGATCGAGGCTGAAAGAATAAAACCAGGTCCCAAAAATCTAAGTTTGGAAAAAAACGACCGAGGCGGGTCTTGCGTAGAAGTTTGGATTATAGATGGTGCCATAATTTTAAATTTAACAAGTAATGGCTTGAATCAACTACTAGTTGCGGAAGCAGATTTTTGTCTAGTTTTTTAGGATGGAAAATCTATCGGAACTAAGACTTACTTTGAATTTTGTATAACGAATAAACCCACATCAGCTCATCCTTTTTCAACACTAGTGACTAGAACTGGATACCTAAAAGTTTATTTTGAAAGAAAAACAGTTTTTCCTGATGCAGCACTTTCCTTTGCTGCTTCCAGAATCTCCATAACAATCAGGTTGTTTTCTAGGCTATAGAGATCAAATGCAGCAAGTTTAATTTCCCCCCAAACCACTGCTTTCAAAACTGAAAAGGGATCGTCAAAGGGCTCCTGTCGGGTATTCAACTCAAATTTTTCTTCCTCAAATCCGTCATAGCCTTTGGCCATTCGAACGCGAAGATTTTTGGCATTGTCAGAAAAAATTGCCCCAGTAATCCCGTAAACTTCCATGTCTTTTCTTCCAATTGGCCAGTTCCACGAAGCTTCAATTATCGTCTGAGAAGTTGGATAAGTTAAAATCAGGGTTGCCTCATCCTCCACTTTGGGATTATCACCAGGGTTAAGTTGCTGGGTAATTGCGGTGACCGAAATTGGCCTCCTTCCATCCAATAGCCAGGTGCTGAGGTTGGCGCCATAGCAACCAAAATCCATCAATGCTCCTGCTCCATTCAATTCCAAATCAGTCAGCCACTCTAAAAACTCAGGACTTACTCCAATTTTTTTAGGCCCTCGGTGACCATCACGAACAACTATTTTTCTAGCGTCACCAATTTGCCCAGCCTTAACTAGCTGGTATAATTTTTCATTGCTTGCATACCACGAAGTTTCGTAATTCGTCAATAGGTGAATTTGATGTTTTTGGGCAAGATTCGCCATTTCTTTGGCATGGTCCAAGCTAACCGCAAGAGGCTTTTCCACCATTACATGGATGCCGCGAGGAGCGCATAACTGTACAATCTCCAAATGCGCAAAGGTAGTTCCAAAGCCAGTGACTGCCTCAGGATTCGTCTTTTCCAACAGCTCTTCAAGAGATTCAAAAACCAAATCCATGGACAACCCATGGGCTAGGACATACTTTTCAGCTAAAGCTCTATTGGGCTCAGCTATACCAACAATTTCAATATCAGGACGCTTGTTAGCTTCAAAAACCCAGCCCACGTGGCCGTGATTCAACCCAGCAACTCCTATGCGAAGGACTTTTTCCTTTCCCAAAGCGGGGTGAATACCACAAAGAAAAAGAATGATTAGGATGTAATTTTTCACCTTAAAAAGGTAGGGATTTCGATTAAAAAAACCTTCACTACCAGCAAGAGATTTAAATACCTATTTGGGATTGTATTCTCCTTCCTAAACGGTGTCTTTTTTAAATGCTACGCGCAAAAATTTAAGTTAAAACTCTATTTTTAGGGAGTATCAAAAAACCAGCCCTTCCCATGAAATTTCTTCCCATTCTCCTGACTTTACTCCTCAGTACTTTTTCATCCCTAGCTCAAACCACCCAAGAGCAGCTGGTGGAATTGGATAAGGGTTGGGAAAGGGCACTGCTGAATTCGGAGGTGGAGTTTTTGGAAAATCTCCTGGCAGAGGAGTTTGTCTGGGTACATAACCATGCGACCCAAATCGATGGAAAGGCAGAAGCACTCAGTCGGGCAAAAAAAATCCGCGCAGGACAGCAGGACGACACGCGAAACCGAAGTCCTAGAGACCATCAAGTAGTCCTACTCGGCCAAACCGCCGTGGTGACTGGCTTTACGGTGGTAGACAGGGGGCCACAACCCACCACCTACCATTTCATGCGAACCTACGCGCTGGTAGCCGGCAAGTGGAAACTGATCGCCAACCATACCATGGCCATTCCCGAAGAATAAACCCTACTCCTACTTATAAAAAACTACCTGTTCCATTTACCCCATGAAACCAATCCCCCTCGTTCTTAGTCTCATTTTTTTTGGGTTTTCAGTAACTAACACAGCCGCTCAAAATTTCAATCAGGTCCTTCGATCCGAACTCAGTTCCAGCAATCCGGGAGTCCTATTCACCATCGAGTCGGGAGACGGAAAGTTATCTTGGTCGGGTGC
>CANHCD010000238.1 GCA_947458795.1 Cyclobacteriaceae bacterium
CTCCGTAAATAATTTTACGTAAGCCAGTAGCACGGTCGCGGATAGTTGCAAAATCAGGAACCAAACCGATGTACCAGAATACTAAGGATACCGAGAAGTAGGTTGAAATCGCGAATACGTCCCACAACAAAGGAGAGTTAAAATTCACCCACAAGGAGCCGTAAGTATTTGGTAGAGGAAGTGCCCAGAAGGCCCCCAACCAAGGTCTTCCCATGTGAATTACTGGGAACATCGCGGCGCAAATTACGGCGAAGATGGTCATCGCCTCAGCAGCACGGTTGATGGATGTTCTCCACTTCTGTCTAAATAGTAGCAATACTGCAGAAATAAGCGTTCCTGCGTGACCAATACCAACCCACCATACGAAGTTGGTGATGTCCCAAGCCCAACCAACGGTCTTGTTAAGGCCCCACATGCCTATCCCTTCCCAGAGAGTAGCCAAAAGGGCAATTGATCCTAAAGCCAATACACTGGCGGCAGTAAGAAAAGCCAAAAACCACAATTTGGATGGCTTTCCTTCTACCTGACGCGATACATCGTGTGTCACATCGTGGTAGGTTTTACCTCCGGTAACTAAGGGCTGGCGTACGGATGAAGTAACCTGCATAGTTTCTTATTATTATAATTACGCTTCGTTTTTCTCTTTGTTTCTGATCTTCGTGAAGTACCAAACATTAGGACTTACGTTGATCTCCTCCAATACGTGGTATGCACGCTCTTCACCCACCTGCTTGCTGGCAGCATCTGACTCCTCAATTTTCAAGAGCTTGGAAATCTTGCTAGAAGGATCATTCATGTCACCAAATTGTAGGGCATCTGTAGGACAGGCCACCGCACAAGCAACATTGATTTCTCCATCTACCACCGTACGCTTCTCACGCTTGGCGGTAAGCTTACCAGCCTGAATGCGCTGCACACACATGGAGCATTTTTCCATTACCCCACGAACACGCACGGTAACGTCTGGATTCAATACCATTTTTCCTAGGTCATCGTTTTGCGCAATGTTTACACCTGCAAAATCCTTGTTATCGTGGTATTTAAACCAGTTGAATCGACGAACCTTATACGGACAGTTGTTGGCACAATACCTCGTACCAATACATCTGTTGTAAGTCATTTGATTGAGACCTTCAGAGGAGTGCGTAGTCGCAGCTACTGGACACACGGTCTCACATGGAGCATTGTTACACTGCTGACACATCATCGGCTGGAAGGTCACCTCAGGGTTTTCTGCGGCAATTTCCATTCCACTCAAATCATCAGCTGGAGCATCTGAAGAGTAATAGCGGTCAATTCTGATCCAAGCCATCTCTCTACGATTGAGTACTTCTTGCTTTCCAACTACTGCCACGTTGTTTTCTACTTGGCAAGCAATAGTACAAGCACCGCAACCAATACAAGAGTTCATGTCAATGGCAAGACCCCAGTGGTGTTGGCTGTACTTATGCCCACTCCAAAGTGAAATCTTGGATGGCTTTACAAACTCTCCGTCTTTGTAGATTTCAGGCTTGTATCTTCCAGCGGAAGCATCTTTTTTGTATTCAGCAAGAGTAGCTTCCTGGATTACGTTTTCACGTCCCATGAAAGTCTGATGCGTTTGTGTTCTTGCAATTTTGTAGGTCTCTTCGGTGGCAACCACCTCAACCTTAGTAGTCAAGTCGAAATTGACAAAGCCTTTGCTCGTGTCTAGTAGGTCGTAGGCATTTACCCCTACTCCATCCGCTACGCGACCAGCTTTGGTACGGCCATAGCCCAAGGCTAAACCGAAAGTACCGTTGGCCTGACCTGGTTGAACCAATATTGGAACAACAATAGACTTGCCATTTACAGTAAGCTTTGCCTTTTTGGTGTTTTCCTCCACCATGGATACTCCATTTTCTGAAGCCCACTTCTGAGATACAGTAAGGTAGTTGTCCCAAGTGGCTTTCGTGATTGGATCAGCCATTTCCTGTAGCCATGGGTTGTTGGCGAATGTGCCAGATCCAATACCTATTTTGGAATACACCACCAATTCAGCTCCTGCATTGGCTGCAGCGTAAGATTTTGATACTTCTGCAGCGGCAGCATCCACTTGCCCTACTGGAGCAACACTAGAGGGTACAGTCGCTTCGCTTACTACTCCATTGTATAAGGCTCTATCCCAGAACTCTTGGAAAGTGGCGCCTGCACCTAGCGTAGCATAAAGGCTGCTTGTCCAATTTGCTTGAAGGTAGTCGTAGTAAGAAACAGTAGAACCAGCCCAAGTCAAGAAAGAATCTTGTGCTTGACGGGTCTTGAATAACGGTGAAATGGTTGGCTGAGCCAAGGAATACTGACCTTTCTTCGGTTGGAAATCGTTCCAAGACTCTAGGAAGTGATGATCAGGAGCAATTACCTGTACCAAAGAAGAAGTTTCATCCAAGGTTCCGTTGGTGGCAATACTCAATTTAGCTTTAGCGATGCCAGCAGCAAGATCGGCTCCCCTTGGATGGTCATACACTGGGTTACAGTTGTAGAAAATCACCGCTCCAACACTACCACCTTTTAGTTCGGTGATAAATTGATTCATGCGGGAATCATTACCCTTTCTGAAATATACTGGAGTAGAGAAATCAACGGTAGAACCGTTATTTCCTAACAACTCGTTAATGGCGTGAATTACTACCTGTACGTTTGGATCGTTGGAACCAGATACTACGAGGGAAGCACCTTTAGTTGCCCATAGTTCTTTGGCAGCTTTGTCCAAATGTGCTACTTCTACCTTAGCTCCAGCTACAGGTGCTACACCTGCTTTAGCTGCGATCGCATTGTACAAGGCCAATACGGCAAGACCAGATTGAGAAGCTTTGATTGGGGTACGGTAATCGGCATTAGCTCCCGTCAAAGACAGGTTGGTCTCAAACTGGAAGTGACGAGACATTTCTGCCTTGTCCTTGCTGATTTTACGTGTTTTGGCATAGGCGCCTGCAAATTCAATTGGAGAAATCCAAGTTCCTAGGAAATCCGCTCCAAATGAAACGATGGTCTTTGCCTTGTCGAAGTGGTAGGAAGGAAGAATCGCCTGACCATAATACACCTCAGATGCTTTGGTGATGCCGTAGTTTGAAATCGAATCATACACCACTACTTCTGCTCCACCAAACGCAACACTAAATTCCTGAAGTGCTTTTTCAGTGGAAGGAGAAAGGATCGTGTTGGTTACAATCTTTACTGTTCCGGCTGCAGCCAATTTTGATTTTACATGTGCGTCTACCTTCGCCCAATCCGATGCAGCACCGGCAAGCATTGGACTAGCAACACGCTGCTTATCGTATAGCGAAAGCACAGAAGCTTCTACAATGGCGTTAACTTTACCTTTAGTGATTGGGGAAAGCTCGTTTCCATCAATTTTAATAGGTCGACCTTCTCTAGTTTTTACCACAATTGATGCATAGTCCCCTCCAGAGGAGTAGGTCGATGCATAATAGTTGGGTATGGAAGGGTTGATATCAATCGGCTTATTTACATAAGGGATTGCCTTTCGGATTGGAGTTTCGCAAGCGGCCAAAGAAGCTGCTGCCAAACTAAAGCCCATTAACTTGAGGAAATCTCTTCGAGTAGCGCTGCCGTCCTCGTTTAGGGAACTAGGCAGTTCAGCAAACTCTCGGTCGGCATTTTTTACAAACTCCGGATCGTTGCTAAGTTGCTCGAGCCCTTTCCAGTAGGTTTTTTTATTTTCCTTCATTTTATTTCTAGGAATGAATTTTCAAAAGGATAAGGAATTAATAGTGGCACTTAGCACACTCTAGACCACCGATGTCTTTTACTTTCAGTGCATCTTTAGAAGTAGAGTGAAGTTGAACCAATTTGTCGTAGTACACATTGCCTTCGGTGGCAATCTCTGTTTGCCTGTGGCAATCGATACACCAGCCCATGGTCAAGGTACTGTGCTGACCAACAACTTCCATTTCTTGGATCGGGCCGTGGCAGGTTTGACACTCTAC
>CANHCD010000239.1 GCA_947458795.1 Cyclobacteriaceae bacterium
GGGGCTAGGGGATCGTGTTGGGTACTGTATAGCCAAGAAGTGAAGAGCATCTGTCCTGCACCCCCTCGGTACCAGTTCCCTTGCTCGGTAAACTTGCCAATTCTACCCACTCCAGCGCCATAGGCTTGCGGTACGAGGGCAGCGAGTGCCGGGTGTTGCAGGGAGGCGGCAGCCATTTGCCATTCGGCAGTGGAAGAGCAGCCCAGGAGGCCTATTTTACCATTGCTCCAAGGTTGTGCAGCCATCCAATCAAAGGCATCGTAACTATCTGTGAGGGGCAAGCCTAGGATATCCCAGTTGCCCTCAGAGAAAAATCGGCCCCGTTCGTTTTGAACTACGTACGCATATCCTTTTTTGACCCATTCCAAGGCAGTTTGCATGGTGCGGGCATTGAGTTCCCCATTGCCATAGGTGTTGAAGTTGTAGGGTGTCCTTGAAAACACGATGGGTACAGGCTGGTCACCTTTGGGTCGGTAAATGTCCGTTGCTAGGCGGGTGCCATCTCGCATAGGAATCATGACCTTCTGGTCGATAACTGCTATTTCATCAAGCTGAAGGAGAACAGGTTTTTCCTGCGAAAATCCAGGGAGAAAACTTCCCGAAAAAAGGAGGAGAACGAAAAGTGAAAAGATCTTTTTCATAGGTATTGAAGGGGATTGGGTGGAATTAATTTCTCTCCTTATTCATTGGTGCAAATCTGGGAAGTCAATTTAATCGACATCAAGATAAGTGAAAGCAACTATGTTTTATTCAGGAGCGGTAAAATTTTGGGGCGAAAAAAGTGATTTTTTTCAAGATTAACCGATCTAGTCAGTGCAGGTGTTTTTTGATTACCCTGAATCTGCCTACCTTGCACCTTCTTAAATTTTTACACATGAGCACTAGCCCATTTCCACTGTTGACTACCTGGGTGGAACTTCCAAAAAACACTGATTTCACGATTTACAACCTTCCTTTTGGGGTGTTCAAAAGCAAGAAATTGAGCCCTCGGATAGGTATGGCGATTGGAGATCAGGTGATTGACCTGAGCATCTTGGACCAGGAAGGCTTTTTTTCCAACCTATTTCTTCCGGAGGGAATTTTCCTGAAGGATTCACTAAATGAGTTGATTGGGCTAGGAAAAGTAAAAACCAAAAAAATTCGGGAACGCGTTCAGCAGCTTCTTCTTCAGGAAAACGAGGAGCTCCGAACCCATTCCATACGAGGAAAGGTATTGATCAAGAGCAAAGAAGTGCAAATGCTGTTGCCCGTTAAAATTGGAGATTACACGGATTTTTACAGCAGCATAGAGCATGCTACCAATGTGGGCAAGATGTTTCGTGATCCAGAAAATGCCTTGCTGCCCAACTGGCGGCATCTGCCTGTAGGCTACCATGGCCGCGCTTCTTCGATTGTCGTGTCAGGCACCCCCATACATCGTCCCAAGGGGCAGTTTAAGGATGCAACTATGGACAAACCTGCATTTGGCCCAAGCCGAAGCATGGATTTTGAGTTGGAACTGGCCTTTATCACTGGAAAATCCACCCAGTTGGGGGAATCCATTGTTACTCAGGAAGCGGAAGACTATATTTTTGGAATGGTTCTCTTCAACGACTGGTCTGCACGTGACATACAGGCTTGGGAATACGTGCCTTTGGGCCCATTTTTAGGAAAAAACTTCGGTTCTTCGATCTCTGCTTGGGTAGTGCCCATGGAGGCTTTGGAACCTTTTCGTGTAACGGGACCGGTACAGGAACCCGAAGTATTGCCCTACCTGTCTTGCAGCAAGGCGCACAATTTTGACATTCAATTGGAGGTATGGTTGCAGCCGGATGGCCAAAAAGAGAGTAAAATCTGTACCTCCAACTTCAAATACATGTATTGGAACATGGCGCAGCAGCTTACTCACCATACTGTCAATGGCTGTAATGTGAATATTGGGGACCTGATGGCCTCCGGAACGATTTCTGGGCCTACAGAAGATTCCTTCGGATCTATGCTGGAATTGAGTTGGAAAGGCACCCGTCCACTTACCTTGAATACAGGAGAATCACGAAGCTTTATTCAGGATGGAGATACCGTTCGGATGCGAGGCTATGCTGAAAAGGACGGCATTCGCGTCGGTTTCGGTGAAGTTACTGGGAAACTCCTTCCTGCTACCTAATCACAAAAAAAGGTCTCTTAGCAAGAGACCTTTTTTTGTGGCATTGCTTATTTTTTGGAAGGAATTAGTGTTGCAAGTTTCTCCGGCTCGTCGGTAGTGATAAAATTCACTCCAAGTTCTAGGAGCCAGTTCATATCCTCTTCCTTGTTAACGGTCCAGGCATTGGTAGTAAGGCCGAGCGCCTTCGCTTCAGCGATCCACTGCGGCATTCGTCTTAGGAGGGAGATGTGGTAATCAAACCCAAAAAATCCAGCATCTTTCAGTTCCTTGGGAGATTTATCCCCATTCAAGTAAGCCACATTTGCCTTGGGGTCGGTAGCAATGGCTTTGACTCCTCCTTCGTAGCTGAAGGTGATGTAGTCCACCCAGGCTTGAGCGCCGAGTTCCTGTACTGTTTTTACGGATAATTCTCCCACACGCTCACTTCGAGCCACGCTAATCAAGGAGGGTTTGAACTCCAGGATCAGTTTGGTTCTTTTTTGGGCCATCCCTTCTGTCAGATAGGCCTTGAGGGTGGGTATTTTTTCTCCATTGGGGAGGGTTTTAGTAAGTAACTGCTCGTAGGTGGAGGTTTCGATATCCATGCCTTGAAGTTCGTGGTCGTGGTTGACTACCAAAACCTCGTCTGCGGTCATCCACACATCAAATTCGCTGCCTTCACAGCCGAGGCGGATGGCTTCACGCAGGGAAGCGATCGAGTTTTGGGGTAGCTCTTTTGCCTTCCAAGCTCCGCGGTGGGCGATGATTTTGTTTTGAATAAAGGTAGATTGAGCCAAGATTGGGTGTGAGAAAAAGGTCATCAAAAGAAGGGAGAAGATGATTTTTTGCATGGGAGGGAAGAACTAGATTTTAAGTTTAAATGTAACAAAAATCTCAAGAGAGGGAGGGAATAGCAGGTAAACTTCACCAAAACTTAATTTTATGAATTTTTCGATTTTGGAATAGCTAAAAAAAGCGCCCCGGATTTTCGGAGCGCTTTGCGTTGCTAGTTGGGGCTAATCGATTACTTAAATCCCAAATCAATCAAGCCCTTGTGGCTGATTTTTATTGCTTCCATGGGGTCTAGACCGAAGGTTTGATCCTGTTCCACCAAGTAGAATTCCATGCCCGACTTTTCTTTCTGAGCAAGGATGGATTTGAAGTCGATGGTGCCTGTTCCTACGGGAGCAAACTTGCCCTCTTTATCCATGTCTTTCACATGCCAAGCCTTGAATCGGCCTGGATATTTATCGAAATAGGTCAATGCAATCGCGTTCGCTTTGGTTACCCAATAGAGGTCCATCTGGAAGTTGACCCATTCTGGGTTGCATTTCTCGAGCAGTACCTCTTCAATGATGGTGCCGTCAGCGAGTGGCATAAATTCAAAATCATGGTTGTGGTACAATAGCTTCAATCCAGCTTTATGGCATTTTTCACCAATTGCATTCATGATGGTGACCAGTTCGTCGGCTGTACCTTTCATGCCAAGTTTATTAGTAGCGGGATCGAATGTAAACATGCCCATTGGCGGTACGGGAATTACAAAATAGGAGATGCCAGCTGCTTTCACGTCTGCGATGAGTTGGTTTGCATTTTCCAAAGTAACCATGCCCATATGCGCAGAAATGGCGGTTAGGCCGAGTGAGTCAAGTGTGGATTTGAATTCGGCTGGAGTCAAGCCGTAAAACTTACCTTCGGCATAGTCTGCGGACTCTACGTAGGCATAGCCCGCTTCTGCCACCGCCTTTAGGGTCGCTTTGGGATTGATTGCCATGGAATCGCGGACAGTATACAGAGCAAGTCCGCCAACTCGGTCTGTGGTTTCAA
>CANHCD010000240.1 GCA_947458795.1 Cyclobacteriaceae bacterium
CCATGGATACCGAACAGTTGGCTTCTGAACCACAGCCTTGGGAGTTTCGCGCTAAGCCAGCATGGCAACGCCTCATCGTCATGTTGGGTGGAGTGATCGTCAACGTGATCACGGGTATCATCATCTTTGTAACCCTCGTGTATTCCAATGGAGAGACCTACTTCTCTCGAGATCAGGTCATTGAAAATGGAATCGTGGCCTACGAATATGGGGAAGCCATAGGTTTTAAGACCGGAGATAAGGTCCTCGATATCAATGGGCAACCTTACCAAAGCATTTCTGAACTGAGCAGCGGCAGTGCCTTGCTCAGTGAAAACGGTTACTATACCGTTGAGCGTGCCGGTCAGCAAGTGAAAGTGGAGATCCCTAGAGGATTCATCAATACCTTCAATTCGGAGGAGTCCTTCAGTAAATTTGTAGCCATCCGCTTTCCATTTGAAGTGGGAGCAGTAGACCCAGGTAGTGGAGCTGAAGCTGTGGGCATTGCTACAGGGGATCAAATCCTTGCCGTAAACGGCCTTCCCATCACCTATTTTGATGAGATGCAGACGGCCTTGCAGCAGGTTAAAAATCAAACCATTTCCCTTGTTCGTAAAAAAGGCACTCAAGTAGATACGTTAAGCGTAGCGGTTACCGATGAAGCAAGAATAGGAATCGCTGTCAACCCTTTGATTGAACCCGTAAAGAGAGACTATAGCCTTACCGAATCCTTTTCCAAAGGAACGAGCCGCGCATTTGGTGCAGTGATCGTTAATGCCAAGGCCTTGGGTAAAATGTTTACCGGCGAAGTATCTACCAAAAATGTCAGCGGACCAATTGGCATGGCCAAGATTTATGGGGATAGCTGGGATTGGGTCAAATTTTGGAGTATTACTGGTTTGATTTCCATGATTTTGGCCTTTATGAACCTACTTCCTATTCCCGCCTTGGATGGAGGTCATGTGGTATTCTTACTCTATGAAATGGTTTCTGGTCGTGCCCCTTCAGACAAATTCCTGGAAGTTGCACAGAAGGTAGGTATGGTCATTTTACTTGGTTTGATGGTTTTTGCCATCGGAAATGATATCCTCAAACTTATCTTCTAGTCGGTCTGTCAATATGGCCAACTAATGGTTTGGCATTTCAATTGAATCTTTTGGAAGAACTTGGATCTAGTCCAAGTTCTTCCTTTATTTTAGCTATATCCTGACAGCATGCTGTCAATCTGTCTATATGAGCCAATACGAAAACTCTTTATTCCATAATTTAATGAACGGTGAATTTGCCGCTGAAGGCGACTTGATTCAGTTAATTACTGATGAAGAGGATGATGCCAGCTCCAAGGAGGCTTATGGGGAAGAGGTTCCTATTCTGTCCGTTCGGAATACTGTACTTTTTCCTGGGGTAGTCATTCCCATTACCGTTGGACGTCAGCGCTCAATTCGCTTGGTGAAGAAGGCGCAAAAAGGCAATAAATACATTGGCGTCTGTGCACAGATTCAACCCAATCAAGACGATCCCAACTGGGAAGACCTGTATCAGGTGGGTACACTCGCCAAAATCATTAAAATGATTGTTTTGCCAGATGGCAATACCACGATCATCATTCAAGGAAAGAAGCGCTTTGCCATTCGAGAGCAGGTTACTGATGATCCCTATTTCATCGCCAAGGTGGATTATTTGGAGGAAAATTTTCCCAAGAATTCTAAGAAAATCAAGGCATTAGAAGAGTCACTTAAGGATGCGGCCACCAAAATCCTTCACCTGAATCCAGAGATTCCCCGTGAAGCTCAGGTAGCGCTCGATAACATTGACAATACAGCCTTTCTAACTCATTTTCTTTCTTCCAACATCAATGCACCGGTAGAATCCAAGCAGCGATTATTAGAAATCAACGATGGGGTAGAGCGCGCTACCTTGTTGCTGGAGTTTATGATGAAAGACATCCAGATGCTGGAGCTGAAATCAGAAATCCATAAAAAAGTACATACCGACATCGATCAGCAGCAACGAGACTATTTCTTGCGGCAGCAGATGCGGGTTCTTCAAACCGAACTTGGAGAGGAAGGCCCCGAAAAAGAAGTGGAGGACCTTCGCGCCAAAGGAGCACTGAAAGCCTGGCCGGCCGACGTGAAGAAGCATTTTGAGAAGGAGCTGGATAAAATATTACGTGTCAACCCTTCCGCTGCAGAGTATCCTATTGCGCTGAATTATGCCGAAACCTTGGTTGAACTCCCTTGGAATGAGTTTACCCAAGACAACTTTGACCTGAAGCACGCTAGAGCCATTTTAGATGCAGACCACTTTGGGCTCGAAAAAGTCAAAGACCGCATCATTGAGTATTTGGCGGTTTTAAAATTGAAGAATGACTTGAAAGGTCCAATTCTCTGTTTGTATGGCCCTCCAGGTGTGGGTAAAACCTCCCTAGGAAAATCCATTGCTTCGGCTTTAGGTAGAAAATACATCCGCATGTCTCTAGGAGGCTTGCACGACGAAGCAGAGATTCGTGGCCACCGCAAAACCTATGTGGGTGCCATGCCCGGAAAGGTGATCCAAAACATGAAAAAGGTCAAGATCTCCAATCCAGTATTTGTGTTGGATGAGATTGATAAGCTTTCGTCTGACTTCAGAGGCGATCCTTCCTCCGCTTTCTTGGAGGTGTTGGATCCTGAGCAGAACAATGCCTTTTTGGACAATTACCTGGAGGTGGAATACGATTTGAGTAAGGTGCTATTTATCGCCACAGCCAACTCACTGGATTCCATACAGCCAGCACTTCGCGATCGTATGGAGATCATCGAGGTGACGGGCTACACGCAGGAGGAAAAATTGGAAATTGCCAAGCGCCACCTTGTTCCCAAGCAGCGTACCGAACATGGGCTTAAGCCCAAGGAGATTACTTTTGAAAAGGCAGCGCTACAGAAATTAATTGAAGAATATACCCGTGAGTCGGGCGTTAGAAGTTTGGAGCGGGTCATCGGCAAGGTGGTTCGAAACATCGCCAAGTCCATTGCCATGGAGGAGGAGTATGTATCCAAAATCACCCCTGAGGCAGTTCGAAAGGTCTTAGGTGCTCCGATTTTTGATAAGGAGATCTACCAAGATAACAACATAGCTGGGGTAGTGACCGGCTTGGCCTGGACGAGTGTAGGTGGCGAAATCCTATTTATTGAATCCAGTTTGAGCAGGGGAAAAGGCAAGTTGACCCTATCCGGTCAGTTGGGCGAAGTGATGAAGGAGTCTGCCATGACGGCCTTGTCTTACTTGAAGTCCAAAGCCGAGCAATTGGGCATCGATCACCGCATTTTTGAACAATACGATCTCCACATTCACGTGCCTGCTGGAGCGGTTCCCAAGGATGGCCCATCTGCAGGCATCACCATGCTCACTGCTATGGCCTCCGTATTTACGCAGCGAAAAGTAAAGGCAAAAGTAGCCATGACTGGAGAAATCAGTTTGATTGGTAAGGTGATGCCCGTAGGCGGAATCAAGGAGAAAATCTTGGCCGCCAAGCGTGCAGGCATCAAAGAGATCATTCTTTGCCACAAGAATAGACGTGACATCGAAGAGATTGATGCACACTACTTGAAGGGTATCCAATTCCATTACGTAACCCAAGTGGATGAAGTGCTTGCTATTGCGTTGACTGCAGTTCAAGTGGATCGTCCTTTAAAATTTAATTTGAGTCCAGAGCCTACTCCTTCCGCTTAATTTGCGGTAGTGTGCTCTATTTTCGATTGTATTGATCCACCACGAACAGTTCAAGCAGATGCTTAATCCCCTTAGCCTTACCCCCAGACAGATTGTCGCAGAGCTTGACAAATACATCATTGGTCAGCAGGATGCCAAGCGCAATGTGGCCATTGCCTTGCGCAACCGCATTCGACGCATGGGGGTCACTTCGGATATCCAAAAAGACATTGTACCCAACAATATCTTGCTAATTGGGAGCACGGGTGTAG
>CANHCD010000241.1 GCA_947458795.1 Cyclobacteriaceae bacterium
GCTTTCCGATACGGCTTACAAACTTCAGTTTGTAGTGGAAAAAATCGAAGAAAATGCCAGTTTGGAAACCTATCAACTCAGTTACACGCTTCTTTCTTCCTATGAGGAAGAAATTCAAGCCGAAAAAAAGATAAAGCTTGGTGCGGAGCAATTGCTTGGTGACACGGAGCGGCATTGGCTCTTTGAAACTACAGTAGAGGTACCGCTCTCACAGCAAACAGCTATTGCATTTTTTGAAGCGCTAGACAGTCGACAAAAAGATGCCTACACTACCCATTTGGATTTGAAGGGATCCTTTGTATTTGACCATCCTAATTTTGGCTATTTCTATGCCAATGCAGTTCCATTTGATCAAAGTTACCTTACAAAAGACCAATCGATACTCTTTAAAACAAGTAAGGGGCTTACCCTATTTTCATTTTTTTACCCCAGCCCTTTTGCAGTACCCTTCCCTCCTATGGAAACCCGACTTGCCGATGTACCCAAGGAGGTAGTGGTAGAAAATCGGGGCGATTTCTTGTCAAATATTCCCAAAAAACTAACGGATGAGGGATATTATTTTTTTCAATCAGACAGCACCGCTTCTACCGGATTATTGCTTCGGACTGTACATGATGCATTCCCTAAAGTCAAAGATTGGAATGAGATGGTAGAGATGACTACCTATATTTCAACCAAAAAAGAACATGAAAGCCTACTGCTAGCTCAGGACAAAAAGAAGGCTCTGGATGCGTATTGGCTTAATTTGACTCGAAACGAAGAAGTAGCGAAGGACCTTATTCGAAATTACTTCAAGATGGTTGAGTTTGCCAATATCCTGTTTACCGACTTTAAAGAAGGCTGGAAAACAGACCGAGGGATGGTATACATCGTGATGGGCCCTCCTCAAGAAGTCAATTTTTTTGAAGACCGGGAAGTCTGGTCCTATGCAGGGATAGACGACACTTCCAAAATTAGGTTTACCTTTACGCGGGTTAAAACAATTCTTAGCCCACATTTCTATACCCTGAACCGATCAAGGGCCTACCAGCCGATTTGGTTCAAAAACATTTCACAATGGAGAAGCGGAAGGATGGCTTTCTAATCGATAAAGGAGCCTTCGACAAAGATTTTATTTTTGGAACCCGAGCTGTGATGGAATCCATCCATGCCGGTAAAGAGATTGACAAAGTACTGGTTCAAAAAGAACTCAACAACGACCTCATCAAGGAATTACTTCAGCTATGCAAGGCCGAACACATTCCTGTGGTACGGGTCCCAGATGCTAAGCTGAACCGCATCACGCGCAAAAATCACCAAGGCGTGATTGCACAGATGTCCACCATTGCCTATGCTTCGTTGGACAACGTCATTGATCAATGCTATGCAGTAGGCAAATCACCTCTGATTTTGGTGCTCGATCATTTGACAGATGTGCGGAATTTCGGGGCAATTGCCCGTACTGCTGAATGTGCAGGCGTAGACGCCATCGTGATTCCTGAAAAAGGGAGTGCTCAGATCAACTCAGATGCCGTAAAAACCTCAGCCGGAGCCTTGAACTTCATCCCAGTAGCGCGTGTAAAAAACTTATTTTATACCTGCAGAGATTTGCAAAAAATGGGATTGTCCCTTATCGCGATCACAGAGAAAACAGAGAAGCTCATGTATGAAGGAGATTTCGCTTCTCCTGTTGCGCTCATCATGGGTTCGGAAGAAGATGGAATATCCCAAGAGATCATGGGCATGGTCGATGACCGGGTCAAAATACCGCTTTCAGGCAATATCGAAAGTTTAAATGTGTCCGTATCAGCTGGAATAGCGATCTACGAGGCCATACGGCAACGCAAAAAATAAAAAAAGAGGATTTCAAATGAAATCCTCTCCTTTTTTCTTCGCCTGAGCTACAAAATCTCGAAACTTATTTTCGGCATCCAGTTTACATATCAGCAGTACATTTTCGGATTCATTGATCAGGTAGTGATCTAATCCTTGAACGACCACGAGCTTATCGCTATCTGTTTTGATGAAGCAATTTTCAGTTTCATAGAGTAGGGCATTGGCTTCCACTACATTGTTTTGGTCATCCTTATCACGAAGTTCGTGTAGACTTTGCCAAGAGCCGATATCTGACCATCCAAAATCACCAAGAACTACAAACACTTGATCCGATTTTTCCATGATGCCGTAATCAATGGAAATGTTTTTTAAGGTCGTGTAGGTAGTAGCTATGTAATCCTCTTCGTCACTGGTTCCAAACTGTGATTTCCCTTCTTCAAATACATCTGCTAGGTCTGGCATGTGCTGCTTAAACGCTTCAATTAAGCTCTCAACCTTCCAAACAAACATGCCTGAATTCCAAACGAAGTCACCACTTTCCAAGAAGGTGGCGGCAAGTTTGGCATTGGGCTTTTCCGTAAAGGTTTTTACTTTCAATACCTGCGTATCTTCAGAATCGGGAAGGTATTGAATGTAGCCATAGCCCGTTTCTGGTCGGTTCGGTTTGATCCCAATCGTTAGCAGCCTATTCTGGACTTGAGCGGCTGAGATAGCGGCAACTAAGGTTTGAAGGAACCTACCCTCTTGCAGAATCAGGTGATCTGCAGGAGTCACCACCATGGTTGCGTTGGGATCCAAATTTGAAATTTTATAAGCCGCATAGGCCAAGCAAGCAGCTGTATTTTTACGAAGTGGCTCTGCCAGAATTTGGTGATCAAGAAGCTCTGGAAGCTGTTCGCTCACGAGGCTTGCATGCGCTTGATTGGTTACCACATAAAATTGTTCGGCTGGAGCTATTTCTCTAAACCGATCAAAAGTCATTTGCAGGAGTGTCCTCCCTGTACCCAAGACATCTAAAAATTGCTTAGGCTTACTGCTTTTGCTGTAGGGCCAAAAACGGGAACCAACGCCTCCGGCCATAATTACGATGTATGGTTGGTCCTTCATGGAAGTTTAAACAATTCCTTCTTTCATTAAGTCATGAATATGCACAAATCCAGCGATTTTATCGCCATCCACCACTACCAGTTGTGTAATGTTGTGCGCTTTCATAAGGGCAAAAGCTGCAGTTGCATAATCATCCACCCCAATTGATTTGGGATTTACAGTCATGATATCCTTTGCTTGTAGCTCCTGAATGGCAAGTGTTTTTTGCAGCATTCGCCGTAAATCACCATCTGTAATGATCCCTTTTAGATCTCCTGACTCGTTTAGCACCGCTGTAGCACCCAATCGCTTGCTTGAGATCTCCACAATTACGGCTGCAACGCTCGCATTTTCATTCACTGTTGGCAATTGATTGTTGGAGAGCAGGTCCCCTACTTTCAAGTAAAGTTGCTTCCCAAGTGATCCTCCGGGATGGTAGCGTGCAAAATCTGAAGATGTAAATCCACGAGCCTCTAAAAGGCAGATAGCCAAGGCATCCCCAAGTGCCAAGTGGGCAGTAGTACTCGTAGTGGGCGTTAGATTGTGCGGGCAAGCCTCTTCGCTGATTGTCGCATCGAGCACAAAGTGTGCATGCTCTGCCAGGAAAGATTGCGTGTTGGAGACCAAGGCCACTATCTTGACTCCCAGTTGCTTTACCAAAGGAATAAGTACCTTGATTTCTGCTGTATTCCCAGATTTTGAAATAAATAGGACTGTATCGTCTTGCTGCACCATTCCCAGGTCACCATGAATAGCATCCGCAGCATGCATGAAGAGTGCCGGGGTACCCGTGGAGTTGAGCGTTGCCACCAGTTTATTGGCGATCCAAGCACTTTTTCCCACACCTGTGATGACCAATCGGCCTTTAGATTGAAGGAGGTGGTGCACACAGTTTTCAAAGTCCTCATTTAGGAGGGCAGAAAGCTTGGCGATCGCTTCGGATTCATTTAAAAGAACCCGAACGGCGGTGTTTCTAATATTTTTTGTTAACTTCAATTTTACCTGCGTTAAACATTA
>CANHCD010000242.1 GCA_947458795.1 Cyclobacteriaceae bacterium
TATTGGAAAGGATTCTTTGAATTCATCAATAAGATACCATTGATCGCATTTGGTCCGTAAAGTGCAGAAGCTGCACCTGGAAGCAATTCAACGCTTTCCAAATCCAATTCAGAGATACCTACAATGTTACCTACAGAGAAGTTTAGACCAGGAGCCTGGTTGTCCATTCCATCAATCATTTGAACCGTTCTTACGTTACCGTTGGCGTTAAAACCTCTGGTGTTGAAAGACTTAAAGGTCAAAGATTGCGTACTCATTTCTACGCCTTTCATGTTGTTAAGGGCATCGTAGAAACTTGCCTGAGGAACATCTCTAATTGCGATGATGTCCATCTTTTCTACAGAAACTGGAGATCTTAGGATGTTTTCTTCTACTCTTGATGCAGATACTACTACTTCTTGTCCTAAGATAGACACTTCAGCTAGCTCAACAGATAAGTTGGAAATTCCTCCTGTTACCTCTACTTCTTTAGATCCAAACCCAACCATGGAAAATACCAAGGTGAAGGGAGGAGCTTGATTTACATTAAGAGTAAATTTCCCGGATAGGTCAGTAATGGTTCCAATTACTTTTCCTTTCACGAGGATGTTTACCCCTACCAAAGTTTCCTTTGAGTCAGCATCCGTGACTGTACCGGAGATGGTAGTCTGAGCAAGTGCAATGGTAGTTCCCAAAGAAAGGAACAATGCCATTGAGAGCACTGAACTCCAGATTTTTCTGGTAAAATTTTTCATAGGCTAAATTTGTAAATTAGTTAAGATGGTTTCTGAATTTAGGTTAATCCACTCCAATTATTCGAAATTTATAGTAAAAAGGTAATTTTCTATCGATTTCTGTTAAAAAAAAACAGAATCTAAAAACTATAAATTTTTTATAATCTTCATAAAATATGCTTTAATTTAATAAATATATATTTTTTGGTACAAAATTTAATTAATATTTAAAATACACTCAATATTTTGTAAAATCAACAATGTAGAATTTACATTAAAAGTGAGGATAAAAAGACCAAAAAGCATATTTTGTGCCTTCAATTGGCCTTTAGAGACTTTTTTTGTTTTCTGCATTTACATGCTTTACAAGTCGATCACAGAGCTCTTTGATTTCTTCTGACATGTACTCATCGCCCGTACTATTTAAAATGGTTTGTGCCATTCCTCCTAGTATATCGATGTAAAATCGCTTCATCTCCACCACAGACATCTCATCTGTCCATAGGTCAATTCGTAGGGTGGAATGATTCAAATTGTCCCAAACATTTAAACTGATGCTTTTGGTGGCTTCCAATCCTTCTCCTTCCTTGTCAGAAGCATCCCAATGGATAGTTTTTGGGAGATTTGCGCCATCTAATTCAATTTGAAAGTTGATTTCTGATTTTTTCATTCGATTTAGTAAACTAGTTTTTAGATGTCAAAAATAAGGAATTAATCAAAGCTCATCTCTGGGATTTCACCGTTGATGATCAATTTACCTGCTGTTTTAGACTTAATTTCTTCTACAGTTATTCCTGGTGCCCGTTCTTTTAAGATAAAGCCGCCTTCTGGAGCAATTTCCAATACTGCTAGGTCAGTGACGATTTTTTTAACACATCGAATACCGGTTAGGGGTAGGGTACAAGTAGGCAATAATTTGGAGTGGCCATCCTTGGAGCAATGCTGCATCGCAACGATGATATGCTTTGCTGAAGCTACCAGATCCATAGCGCCTCCCATGCCTTTCACCATTTTTCCCGGAACTTTCCAGTTGGCGATATCACCCTGCTCCGATACTTCCATCGCACCGAGAATAGTCAAATGCACATGTCCGCCTCGAATCATGGCAAAGGATTGGGCAGAATCAAATATCGCTGACCCAGGAAGCATGGTGATGGTTTGCTTTCCCGCATTAATTAAATCTGGATCTACCTCAGATTCCTTTGGAAAAGGACCAATCCCTAAAAGTCCATTTTCAGATTGCAGCACTACATCTAGGTGGGTTGGAATGTAATTGGCAACTAGGGTAGGGATTCCTATTCCCAGATTGATATACTGCCTATGTTCAACCTCTTGAGCAATTCTTTTGGCAATTTGTTCTTTTGTTAACATGGCTTTAGAAAAGTTTGCGTTAAAAATTAAAACGGGAAAATTTGACTCGTTTGTTAACGAGTTACTGTCCGTTGCTCAATTCGTTTTTCATAGTTATTCCCTTGGAATATCCGTTGGACATAAATCCCCGGCGTGTGGATCTGATTTGGATCCAGACTTCCAGCAGGCACCAGTTCTTCCACTTCCGCGATCGTGATTTTTCCGGCTGTTGCCATGATGGGATTAAAGTTCCGAGCTGTACCCTTGAAAATCAAATTCCCCGCAGTATCACCTTTCCATGCTTTGACCAATGCAAAATCAGCTTCTAAAGCAAGTTCCATGAGGTAAAGTTTTCCGTTAAATTCACGAACTTCCTTACCTACTGCAACCTCAGTACCTACTCCTGCTGGGGTGAAAAATGCGGGTATGCCTGCACCTCCAGCGCGAATTCGTTCTGCAAGGGTACCCTGAGGAAGAAGTTCCACCTCCAGTTCACCCGATAAAAGCTGTCGCTCAAATTCATCGTTTTCACCAACATAGCTGGAGATCATTTTCTTCACCATCCGCTTTTGAAGAAAAAGTCCAATGCCAAAATCATCCACTCCAGCATTGTTGGAAACGATGGTCAGGTCGCGAACCCCCTTTTGAAGTAGTGCTGTAATGCAGTTTTCAGGAATTCCACTCAAACCAAAGCCCCCCATCATGAGGGTGGCCCCATCCTGAATATCCTTTACTGCCTCCGCTGCATTCTCAACTGTTTTATTGATCATAGCCTTTAGTTTTATAAGCTAAAGATAGCTTGTTCTCGGTCTATCATTAACTGATTTTTGAGAGCTTCCAAACTAACAAACCTTTTTTCTTCTCTTAAAAATGCTTCGAAGAAAATTGCAAGCTCTTGTCCGTATAAATCCCCATGAAAATCAATCAAATGAGCTTCAATTGTCTTTTTGTCCCCTTCCACAGTAGGCCGATCTCCAATATTTAGCATGGCCTTGTACCGTTGCCCATTGATTTCCGCATACACCGCATAGGCGCCATCTCTTGGAAGTAGTTTGTAGGGGTCTTCTACTTGAATATTTGCAGTTGGGAATCCTATGGATCGCCCAATTTGTTGTCCCTTGACTACCAGACCACTCAGGCTGTAAGATCTTCCTAGATATTTACGGGCAGTACGGATATCGCCTTCAGCTAGGGCAACTCTGATTTTGGTGCTAGAAACGCCCAATTCATCGACATCCTGTCTTGAAATTTCCTCTAATTCAAAACCGTAAAGATCGCTGTGGCTTTGGAGGTATTCAAAGCTACCCTCCCTGTTTTTTCCAAATCGATGGTCATACCCAATCACCAAGGTTTTGGTTTGAATTTTGTCCACTAAAATTTTTCCGATAAACTCCTCCGAACTCATTTGGGAAAATTCCTCCGTAAAGGGAAGTACGAGTAAATGATCGATTCCCATTTCATTTAAAATGCTGACTTTTTCAGAAAAAGTGGATAGGAGTCGAAGGGTATTGTTTTTTGGTTGCAAAACCAATCTAGGGTGCGGCCAATAGGTGAGGAGTACAGTTTCTCCTTCTTTGCTCTTGGCAAGTTCTTGAAGTCGATTCAAGATTTTTTGATGTCCCAAATGCACCCCATCAAAAGTTCCTGAGGTCACTACGGCATTTTTAGGCGGATGAAAATCAGTTAAGCCCTGGTAGATTTTCATTGTGCCTAGATTTAATTTCTTCAACCAATTGAGACACCTCATGGGCATCTGTCAAAGAATAATTGCCAATGCGTGTTCTGCACAAGGATTTTAGGTAGGCACCCACACCTAGTAGTTCACCTAAATCTCTAGCCAA
>CANHCD010000243.1 GCA_947458795.1 Cyclobacteriaceae bacterium
ATGGGACTTACGATGCAGTATCTGGGCAGGTTACTGAGTTAAAGGCTTTTCCATTCAACCAAACAGATGCCTTTGGGGTGATTAGTCCTCGAGTAGATGAAGAGCAGAAGCGTTTGTATTTTTCTTCCAACCGACCTGGAAGTCTAGGTGGATATGACATGTACTACGTGACTTGGGATGAAGCAATGAATTTTTCTGACCCGGTTAATTTGGGCGCCACCATCAATACTGTTTTCAACGAACGGGATGGGTATCGATTGGAAAACGAATTCTATTATTCTTCGGATAAAACAGGGGGTTTGGGAGGATTAGATGTTTATGTAGCTAAAGTCCAAGGGGATACTTACACGAACCCTGTCAATTTAGGAGAGCCAATCAATTCGGTAGCAGATGATTTTGGGTTTGTAAAAACTGCCGCCAATAGCGTGTATTTGGCCTCAGATCGGGTTTCTGGAACTGGATCGGATGATCTCTACAGGTTTACGATCGAAAAGAAGAAACTAGCGCTTAACGTATTGAATGAGGCGGGCAATCCGATCACTGAAGACACAAAACTTCAATTGCTGAGCAAGGGTCAGGTGATAGACATTAGCGGCAAGCCAACTGAAGAAGTGGTAAACCTCTTGGAAAATGGGAACACCTACACAGTAGTAGGCAATCGTCCAGGATATTTTCCTAAGGAAATGGTCTTCTCATTCAAAGAGGATGTTGCTGACCTAAGTCTCCAGATGCAAGCTATTCCGTATGGCTTGCAGGTGTATGAAGCAATTATTTACTATGACTTTGACAAAGATTCACTGCGCGAGTTGAGTAAGGAGAAATTGGATGAGATCACCACTTACCTTACCAACCATCCCGAATTGAATTTGGTGATTGAGTCCCATACCGACTCAAGAGCAACGGTGGATTACAACGAAAAGTTGAGTGAGCGTCGAGCCCAGTCGGTGACTCAGTACTTGGAAAAGAAGGGAATTTCTTCAAGCCGAATCAGCGCGAAATGGTATAACGAAGAGAAGTTGGTCACTCCATGTGGGGATGGTGTTCCTTGTCCAGAGGCAAATCACCAGCTCAACAGAAGATCCGAATTGAAGTTGATTGCATTCCCTGATCCAAGCCAGTCCTACCCGCTTCCAAAAGGAGCTTCAGCCACTGACTTTCAGTCTCGGGAGGCTGCTACGAGTTGGTTCAAAAAGATAAATTAAAATTTAGAGTAAATAGAAGAATTAGGGTGTAAATGCCCGCCTGCCCGCCGCGGCGGTCGAGCTTCGTGAAATAATAAAGGGAAATACAATTGAAATACACTGCGCGTTGCCTGTCCGCCGCGGCGGGCTTTGTGAAATAAGTTGAAATAGCAGCAGGATTTACTATTTCACCGAGCCTCAGGCTCGGTTTATTTCTATGTTATTTCCACTGTATTTCAATACGTTTGCCTACCAGTCTTCCCTCCGCGGCGGGTAGGCATCTTGGTACATTGTACTTCGTACCTGGTACAATCTTGATACTCATTCTAATGTCGAATGCCCAACGCCGAGTGAAGAACGTCGAAATAGGGATTTGTGAATCATACGAATCTCGTGCCACTACGCAATTAAGTCTAGCCCGCCTGCCCGCCGCGGTGGGTTTCTCGGTTCTTGCTTCTACTCAATCTTGATACTTGATACTTGCTACTAGATACTAGATACTTGATACTCCTTACCTTATTTTTCCACCAACTGATCTCTTTTTAGCTCCTTCGTAAATTCCATTGGCGTAAGACCCGTGATGTTTTTGAAGGCTCGATAGAAGGTGGGATAGGAATTAAAGCCTACTTTTTCGGAGATGGCACCAAAATCCAGTTCGTTGATGGCGCTGTTATGGGCTGAAATCAGTTTTTTAGCCTCGTTGATTCGGAAGCGATTGACTAAACCTCGGAAATTGTCATCTCCATTTTTGCTGATTGCCTCATAGAGGTACTGGCGGTTGGTACCAAATTCAGTGACCAAACTCTGCTGATTAAATTTTGGATCTAGGTAGAGTTTCTTGCTTTGGATAAAGGTCATAATCTCCTGAAATAGGCGCTGATGATCCAATTGCTCCTCAGGGTACTCGGAAGGAAAACTAATCAAAGTGGGATCTTCTGGGAGTTTAGAAGTAGCAAAGTGAAGGTCCAACTCCTTTTCTTTTCGGAAAAGAAGCCTGCGGATTTTAGCGTTTCTGATCGCTAGGTAGATGAGTAGTCCCAAAATGGAAATTACTGCTATTATGCCAGTGACCAATAGCCGACTCTTGGTCTTTTCTTTTTCCAGTTCAGCTTCTTGATTTTTGATCAGTAAGTCCTTCTTCTCTACGCCATATTGTAGCGTGAGCTCATCTAGTTTTTCTTTCTGTACATCGTTTCTGATTTGCCCACGCAAGGAGTCGTAGTCTTCCAATCGAGACAAGGCCTGTGTAAACGCTCCCTTTTCCTTGTAAGCTATGTAGAGTAGGCTGTCAACTTTCGCTTCGAGTTGAACGAGAGGCTTTTTCTCCAATTCTTTTAAACTTTTTTCCCCAGAGGCAATGGCCTCTTCCCAGAGTTTTCTATTGAGTTGGGACTCCATCAGGTTGGCATAGCCCATGGCCAATAACTGGCTATTGCCTAGTTTGGTAGCGATTTGGTTGGCTTTGACAAGGTATTCGGCTTGCTTGGTGTAGTTTTTAAGTCCCAAATAATTATCAGCAATGGTTCCGTAACACCTTGCAAGGAGATCATATACCTTTTCTTTTTCAGCTTGTGCAGCGGCTTTCAATAAATAGGCGTTGCTTTTATCTACCTGCTTCAGTCTTCCATAGGCCAATCCGACATTGTAATAGTCCCCTTTCAGATTAAGGCTGTCTTTAGCCTCCTCTGTAACGGCTAGCGCATCGAGGTAAAACTCCAGGGAATTTTGGTAAGAAAGGTTCTGTAAAGAAATATTTCCCAAAGCCACCAATGCTGCTCTTCGGAGTTTAGGGTCTTGTAATTTTTTTGCTTGGTCCTGCAATTTTTCAGCGTAGAGCAATGCACTATCCAGTTTGCCCAATCGGATGTATGCAAAGCAAATTCCTCTGTAAGTTTCTCCCCAGAGTTTGGAATCTGGATTAGGAGCTAGAAGAACTTCAGATTTTTTGGCATAGCCTAAAGAACTTGAAAAAGCGCCTTTTTGAAGATCAATCTGGCTCTTTCGGTTGTAGTAGTAAACCGTTTGTTGTGTACTAAGTCCTGTTTCTTTGGCTAGCTGCTGGTTAAGGTAAGCTTCGGCTTCCTTTAGTTGATTTTTTTGAAAAAAAGCTTCTAGTGCATCATCTCTAAAAGTAGATTCTTGACCCCAAGAAGGAGTTTTAAGGGCAAAGAATAGGAGCAGAATTAGAAGTGATTTGTGCACGAGTGATTAATCTAGGAATTCGTAAAATGGGAGGAAAGTTGCTACATGATTGCCTCAGTTGGCCACGATTTATAGATAATTTAGGGCAATTTATTCGGTATGAAACGTACATGATTCACAATTTTAATAATCCCCATAAAAGTCTTAATAATATTAGGTGTTTAGATTGCATAATCACAAAATTTAGATTGCATAATCACAATTGACATGCAGAATATTGATTTAGAATGTCAAGTGAATGGGGCCTAGTCTTGAAAAATTCAACAAGAAAACTCCATTAAAAAAACCTCAAAATTCCATTTTAAGGCACTTTTTCGGAAATAATTTTTAGAACGGGGTGCTAGTTAATCTTTTGCAAGTGCCAGTTATCCACATCTTTTTGGAGGGGGCTCCTAGTCTGGAGAGGCTTAATACTTTAGTAAAAAAAGGTTCTTGATAAAAGTGTTACGTATTGATTCCTATCCGGCTCATTTATCCAACTATTGTGATTTTGAAAT
>CANHCD010000244.1 GCA_947458795.1 Cyclobacteriaceae bacterium
ACGTACCAGGAGCCCCAGACAAAAAACTCGAGGAACATCATCAGCGAAAGTCTAATCTTGACAAAAAGGGGCATAAGCTGCGAGGGGTTAGGTTTGTACTGTTTTTTTGGAAGGAAAATTTAAAATTTTGATGTTTTTGCAGTAGTTTACCCATCTTCTTTGAGAATCTAAAGAAAGAGACCAAAAAGTTTTGATTGAGCCGTTCATAGAACAGTCAGACTGCTGGTCATAAAACCGCTGTTTTCAGCAAGGAAAGCACGAAATTTCAGTACCAATCTTGTTTTAATTTTTCACCCAAAATCCAATTTAACTTAGTACCCATGTCGACTACAAAAAAATTGAAACTTGGCCTCGTTGGAGGTGGTCCCGGCTCATTTATTGGAGCGATTCACTTGAATGGGGCTTTAATGGACGGTATGTTTGAATTGGTGTGTGGCGCCTTCAGTTCCGATCCCGCCAAGTCCATCCAGAAGGGCAAGGAACTTCGACTCGATCCTTCCCGAGTGTATGGGAGCTATACCGAGATGTTTGCCAAAGAATCCCAGCTACCCGAGGGAGAGCGAATGGATGTGGTGGCCATTGTGACGCCCAACAACATGCACTTTGATCCTACGGTAAAGGCGCTGCAACATGGATTTCATGTGGCTTTGGACAAGCCCTTGACGCTAAACTACAAAGAAGCTCAGGAGCTGTATCGCATCGTAAGCCAGTCCAAACAACGCTTTTTGCTAACCCATACCTACACCGGCTACCCGATGATCAAGCAGGCGCGGCAGATGGTGCAGGAAGGGATGATCGGAAAGGTCAGAAAGGTCTATGTGGAATACCCACAGGGATGGCTGTACAAACTCCTTGAAACAGAAAACAACAAGCAGGCAGAGTGGAGAACAGATCCGAAGAGAAATGGTCTTGCGGGATGCATGGGAGATATTGGAACCCACGCCTTCAACATGGCAGAATATGTCACGGGCGAAAAGGTTTCCCAGATCTGTGCGGACCTCTACATTAAGATTGATGGTCGACCTATCGATGACGATGGGGTGGTTCTGCTTCGATTTGAAAATGGTGCATCCGGAGTATTGATGGCTTCGCAAACCGACACGGGATGTGAAAATAACCTCAAAATCCGTGTGTATGGAGAAAAAGGGGGCTTGGAGTGGGAGCAGGAATTGAACAATTCCTTGACCGTCAGGTATCCAAATGTGCCTGCGCAGATCTTCCGAGCAGGAACAGGCTACCTAGGCTCTTTGGCACAAGAAAATACCCGTACGCCGGCAGGCCATCCTGAAGGTTATGTGGAGGCATTTGCCAATTTGTACCGCAACTTTGCGCGCTGCATCTATGCAGATCGGGAGGGAACTACTCCCAAGTGGGAATGGGAAGACTATCCCGGTATTGAGGATGGAATCCGTGGGATGGCATTTATTGATCATGTCTTGCGGAGCACTGAGTCGGAGCAAAAGTGGACTCCATTTATCGTAGAAAAATAAATTCAACTTCTAATCATTTACTAAGTCGTATGAAAACAATTAAAGGCCCGGGTATCTTTTTGGCACAGTTTGCCGGCGACGCTGCCCCTTTCAATAACTTAAAAAACATCTGCCGCTACATGGCAGATTTAGGATACAAAGCTGTACAAATTCCTTCTTGGGATGGACGCATGATTGACTTGCAAAAGGCTGCCGAAAGCAAAACCTATGCGGACGAAATCAAAGGGATTGTGGCTGAGACAGGAATGGAAATTTCCGAATTGTCTACGCACCTGCAAGGACAGTTGGTAGCGGTACATCCAGCTTACAACGAGCTATTTGACGGCTTTGCGCCAGCCAATCTTAAGGGAGACCTGAAAGGAAAGTCTGCCTGGGCTACACAGCAACTTAAGTATGCGGCAAAAGCATCTGCTAATTTGGGGCTCAATGCACATGCTACCTTCTCTGGCGCCTTGATGTGGCACACGGTCTATCCATGGCCACAGCGACCTGCAGGATTGGTGGAGACAGGCTTTACCGAACTCGCCAACCGATGGATGCCTATTTTGAATGCCTTTGATGAGGTGGGCGTAGATGTATGCTACGAATTGCACCCGGGCGAGGACTTGCACGATGGCATTACCTTCGAAATGTTCCTAGAGAAAGTGGGAGGCCATAAACGCGCCAATATTCTGTATGACCCAAGCCATTTTGTGTTGCAGTGCTTGGATTACTTACAGTTCATTGATTTTTACCATGAGCGCATCAAAATGTTCCACGTCAAGGATGCAGAGTTTAACCCTACCGGCAAGCAAGGAGTCTATGGTGGATTCCAGGGCTGGGTAGAGCGTGCCGGTCGATTCAGATCGTTAGGAGATGGGCAAGTTGATTTTGCAGGAATATTTAGCAAACTTTCGCAGTACAATTACAGTGGCTGGGCCGTGCTGGAGTGGGAGTGTGCCATCAAGCATCCGGAGCAGGGCGCTGCAGAAGGTGCTCCATTCATCGACTCACATCTCATTCGAGTGACTGAAAAAGCCTTTGATGACTTTGCCGGTACAGGTGCGGATGAGGCCTTTAATAGAAGAGTATTAGGAATTTAAAACAATAACCAAATCAAACCAATGAAACTAAATTTTCTATCAACCAGTGTAGTAGTCCTTCTGGCAGGTTTTGCCTTTTCTTGTGGAGGTGGTGAAAAAACAGCAGAAACGAGCACTGAAACTGCTACTGCCGAAGCCGCCCCTGTGGAGGTTTCCTTAGAGGACAAGTACAAAGATGATCCTATATACATCAAGGGATTGGAAAAAGTGAAGGGCTCAGACTGTACGGGATGCCACCAGGTGGACCGCAAACTAATCGGACCGGCTTATGCTGATGTCGCTGCCAAATACGAAAATACAGAGGCCAATGTGGCCATGCTTGCCAAGAAGGTAATTGCTGGTGGAGTAGGTGTCTGGGGTGAAATTCCCATGGCTGCCCATCCAAATTTGACTGAAGAGGATGCAACCGATATGGTGCGTTACGTTTTACTTTTAAGGAAATAATCCATGAAAACTAAACTCATCGCAATTCTCGCAAGTGCTGCCATCGGAATGGCATTTGTGCAGGTTGCAAAAGAAGAAAAGTCAATACAGCCTGCCCAAGAAAATGTAGCTGCTGACTGGACGCCCCTCTTTGATGGAAAGACCTTTGCTGGTTGGTCCAAGTATGGAGGAGGAGCCGTAGGGAAGGCTTGGAAAATTGAGAACGGCGAAATGTACCTGGATGCAGCGAATAAAGCGAGCTGGCAACCAGGAGATGCAGGGGACATCGTCACTGCTGAGGAGTTTGAGAATTTTCATTTCAAGTACGAGTGGAAGATTGCTCCCAACGGAAATAGTGGGGTGATTTTTCTAGTGCATGAGGCTAAAGAATATCCTTATCCTTGGCAGACTGGCCCTGAGATGCAGGTCTTGGATAATGCGGGTCACCCAGATGCTAAAATTATCAGCCATAGAGCGGGTGATTTGTACGATTTGATCGTGAGCAGCAAGGAGACCGTCAAGCCAGCAGGAGAGTGGAATCAAGCTGAGATCCGAATCAACAAAGGGAAGTTAGACTTCTTCTTGAACGGGGTGAATATCGTCTCTACGCAGCTGTTTACCCCAGAGTGGGAGGCATTGATTGCGAAGAGCAAATTCAAGAGCATGCCTGGATTTGGCAAATTCAAGAAGGGCAAAATTTCCCTTCAAGACCATGGCGATGTGGTGCACTTTCGTAATTTGATGATTAAGAAATTGTAGGTTGTACGAAGTACAATGTACCAAGTACCAGGTATAAAGATTTTTAAGTAGCTAGTATCAAGTACCAAGTATCAAGTCGGATTAGGAATTTCGTTTCCGGTCTTACTTTGTAC
>CANHCD010000245.1 GCA_947458795.1 Cyclobacteriaceae bacterium
TGGGTGTAGGTGATGCCTTTCATTCCGCCCAACACGGCATAGAAAAACACGATTGCCATGCCAATCACTACCCCCCATTCGATGGGGAGTTCGAGGTAGCGGGAAAAGACGATTCCCACGCCGCGCATTTGCCCTGCAACATAGGTAAAGGAGATGAATAGGGCACAAATGACGGCCACGACACGGGCCTTGTTGGAGTAGTAGCGATCGCCGACAAAGTCAGGAACCGTGAATTTTCCAAATTTCCGAAGGTAAGGGGCGAGCAGTAGCGCAAGCAATACATAGCCTCCAGTCCAGCCCATCAGGTAGACAGAACCATCGTAGCCTGAAAAGGAAATGATGCCTGCCATTGACATGAAGGAAGCGGCAGACATCCAGTCTGCAGCCGTGGCTAAGCCGTTGGCGAGGGGAGAAACTCCTCCACCGGCAACATAAAATTCTTCGGTAGATCCCGCACGACTCCAAATGGCAATGCCAAGGTAAAGCGCAAAGCTAAGTCCAACGAGTAAGTAGGTCCAGGCGAGTAAATCCATATCAGTCTTCGTTCACATTAAATTCCTTGTCCAGCTTATTCATCCGAACTACATAAACAAATATCAACACGAGAAAAGCGTAAATGGCCCCTTGCTGAGCAAACCAAAATCCTAATTTGAAGCCTCCAATTCGGATGGTGTTGAGCTCTTCTACCCATAGAATTCCACATCCAAAGGAGACGATAAACCAAATAAAAAGTAAGATTGCGAGCGTTTGGAGATTTTTTTTCCAATACTGCTCCATTTTTGTGGGAGAGGGTGACATGGTGGTGACGGTTAGTCTGGGTTTAATTTTGGGCTCATCAAAAAAAGTAATGCCGATTTTTTGATGGAAGAAATATAACCTAAAAATTAGAAGGAAAAGACCTTTTTTCCAAAGGTGGCATCACTTATAGGCCATAAGTCGGTTTAATTTTTGAAGCCTGACCTCTTCGGTGATCCAGTCAAGTCCTTGAAAATAAGTCTTGTAAAACAGGGGATGCGTTCAGATGAGCGGAACGGGTGCCAATTCAAAAAGAAAAAATCAAATCAAGTATTCCGATGCGAAGGCTAAGGCTGCTGCCAAAAAGGTAATGGCCAGCTTATTGAGCTGAAATTTGTGGTGTGGGCTACTTTCAAAAAATATGGTCGTAGAAATATGCAGAAAGCCCCCTGTAACTAGTCCATACAAAATGCCAATTCCCTCGGTAGAAAGAATACCCTGATTGATAAAGAAGGCGCTGGAAAGCATGCCTAGAGGGGATGCAAGTGCAAAAATGGTGAGCAGGATAAGGGTCCATTTTTTAGAAAGCGAGGCGCCAAGAACAGCCGCTAGCGCAAATGCTGCAGGTCCTTTGTGCATCAGAATGCCGAGAAGGACTGTTTTATCGCTGTGCTCCTGAGCCAAAGCAAGACCTTGCTGCGTGGATGAATCGCCATGTGACAAGAGCGTGCCTTCCAAAAAAGCATGGATAAATAAGCCTATCATCAACGTAAATACGCCTTTGTAGGTAGCAGACTCGTGCTTGTGGATGTGGCCATGCTCGATTCCTGCAGACCAAAACTCTAAAAGCTGCTGCAATAGAAAGCCGACCAGGATGTACACTCCCATGCGGCTGGGATTGTAGGAACCCGAAAATAATTCGGGCAAAATATGCAAGATGGTGATGGAGAAAAGGTAAGAACCCGCAAATACAAGCACCAGCTTGAAGTATTTTTCTTTGAGTACTGGGGTGATAAAGACTAAGAGTCCAGCTAGCAGCGCCGTGAAAAATAGAAGAATAAAATTTAGCGCCATAGGTAAAACCTTTCTGTGAACTCAGCGAAGGAATTTTTTACAAAGGTATAAAAATTCAACAATGTTGCACTATGTGACGCAACAATATTGCATAACCAATTTATTGAATTGGGAAGGAGAGGAAAGATTTAAGTTCAGGGCTTACATACTGGCTAAGCCCCTTTCCTTTTTCATTGTAGATCAAAATCATCTCGATGTCCTTACGTGCTGAGTCGATCCGGATTGCATCTTGCCAACCACGAACCAGTAGCGATTGCGCAAGAATAGCAGCTTCTTTTGGGGTTTTTGCCAACACAGTGGTTTGGAGAAGCCCATGGTTAACGGGATAGCCTGTTCGTGGATCCAACACCCATGCTTTTCGCAACGAATCCTGTTTGTAGGATTGTGTAAAATCTCCAGCCGTGGCCGCCCCTCGGTTTTGTAAAGCAACCCATCCTTCCTGAGCTACACCCAGGCTGTCAGGGTACTTTGTTTTTAGCTTCCACAGTTCTTGCCGCTCATTGACCCCTTTTGCTAGGGTGTATTTTCCAACTTGTAAAAAGAAGTTTTGAATGCCTAGCTTTTGAAGAAGGAGTGCTACCTGTGCCAGAGCGAGGGTTTGGCCGTAATCTGAGAGGTTGACTTTAAGTCCAGATTTTGCTTTTCGAATTAGGGTGTCGCTCAAAATAAAATTGGACATTCCTACATTCTCCAAAAGGGCAGAAATGTCTACACTATCCTTAATCGTTGCTCTTGAGGAAGAAAAATTCCATCCTTCGTAGAGCATCCCAGAGCTGGGGTCCCAGGAATTTTCAGCATTTTTGGAATCTTGGCTTACCATTCGGAGTAGCGCCAGGAGGTCTTTGGAAGGCTTGGGGATTGTATCTTGACGATTGAGTTGGTACAGCGCTGAACCTGGGGAATCCATCTCATACAACTTGCTTTGATGGGTAAGTAGGGAGTCAAGTTTAGCCTTTACAGTTGCCCGCTCCGGATGGTACAAAAAAAGATAGGGTTGTTCCAAAAACTCTCCTTGCAAGCTGATCAATCCATTTTTCCGAGCTGCTTCCTCGCTAGTAGCTGTACTCCCGGTGCTATTTCTATACAAATAGACAATCAGCACCAAGCCCAACAAGACTAAGGAATAGAGGATATTTTTCTTTGCGTTCGGACTCATTTGGGATGGAAATTTCAAACAAAATTAGTACCTTTTTCTTTAACCTTTTCCGAAAGATTCAGATCCCCTCAGCTTCCGGTTTTTATCTATATTTGTAGCTAGCGCACACCACATGAGAGAAGATTATTTGACAGGAGACGAAGAACAGTTAGGGCCCAAGGATCGGGATTTTGAGCGTGCTTTACGCCCCCTAAGCTTTGAAGACTTTACTGGGCAAGCCAAAATCATCGAAAATCTTCGCGTATTTGTTCACGCTGCCAAAAAAAGAAATGAACCCCTAGATCATGTGCTCCTGCATGGACCTCCCGGATTGGGGAAGACTACGCTCAGTCATATTATTGCCAACGAGCTACAGGCAGGGATCAAAATCACCTCTGGCCCAGTGTTGGACAAGCCCTCAGACTTGGCAGGTCTTCTGACCAATTTGGAAGAAGGGGATGTCTTATTCATTGACGAAATTCACCGACTCAATCCCATTGTAGAGGAATACCTCTATTCTGCAATGGAGGATTACCGAATAGACATCATGTTGGATAGTGGTCCAAACGCCCGTTCGGTTCAAATCTCACTCAATCCCTTTACCCTCATCGGGGCCACGACTCGCTCCGGTCTGCTCACCTCCCCACTTCGCTCGCGTTTTGGGATTAACTCCCGTTTGGAATACTACGATGCCAAGTTGCTCACCGATATTGTGCTGCGCTCAGGCGGCATCTTGCAAACTCCTATTGATGAAGTAGCCGCCTATGAACTGGCCCGCCGAAGTCGAGGTACGCCTCGAATTGCCAACATGCTCCTACGCAGAACGCGGGATTTTGCCGAAATCAAAGGCAACGGAACGATCACCTTGGAGATTGCCAAAATAGCGCTAAATGCGCTCGATGTAGACGAAA
>CANHCD010000246.1 GCA_947458795.1 Cyclobacteriaceae bacterium
CCATTGAGGTAGCCTGCTGAAGCCTTCTGGCCCACCCAGGTAATGTTCTCCCGATCCGAATTGTCGGTTGCGATGGTCAACACCTGCAGGTTTCGAGGCTGAAGTGCCATCCGACCTCTGGATTCGATGTCGTGGGACAGCAATTCCTCCACCCCTACTCCCAGCAAGTTGCAAAGAATCAGTAAAGTAGAAAGTTTGGGTTCTGAGCGCCCATCTTCATACGCGGAGATCATCGTGCGCTGCACATCCAACTGCTCAGCCAGTTCGGTCTGAGTCAGGTTTTTCAGCTTTCGCAAAAAGCGAAGGTTAGCGGCTAGGTAACTCATGCGGAAAAGAGGTAAAAATGGTGATCGTCTTGACTCGGAGCAATGGATAAAAAAGGATTGGTCTGCAGCAAGGCTTCCCTTCTGCGTGCCAAACGAACCTTGATCTCTTCTAGGATATCCCCGATGGACTTGGTCTCATGCATCAACAAGTACCCGTATTGGGGATTTTCTTCGTCTTCAATAAAAAACTTGACCTGGCAATTGCCTGAGTTCAGGGCCTTGGTCGAAATGCGAATGGAAGCTGCTTCGTTCATGTGCGTATCGTTTACAGGTGCTAAAGTAGTAATGTTACTTTAATAAACATTATTTTGTTTTTAAAATAAACATATTTTGAGACAGTAATTGTCGGAAAAGAGAAAAATGAACCTGAAATCAAGGGTTAAAATTCAAAAAAGGGTCGTATTGCTCGTTAAACAGAAAAATCAACCGCTCAGCCAATACTCGGAAATTCAAAACCTTTTCACTCCTTTCTTTGTAATTAGAAGTAGCGGATGGCAAGAACTCCAAGAGCACTTCTGTCCCACGCCAACTATGAAATACCTTTTTCTTACGATTGCCTTACTTTTTGGAGTGTTTGCCCTTCAAGCACAAACCTATAGCCTCAAGGGAACGCTCCAAGAGGCGGGTAAATCCGAACCCATTTCCTACGCCAACATTCTACTCCTTCGCCTACCCGATTCCACCCAAGTGGCAGGCACCATTTCTGAAGTAGATGGACAATTTGAAATTTCCTCCATCAAAGGAGGAATCTACCTATTCAAGGTGCAGTACCTCGGGTACCAGACCCTTTTCAAAACCTTGGACATCCAAACGGATACCCAACTGGGAACCCTCTCCCTCCGTGAAGAGGAGAAAGCCCTATCCGAAGTGATTGTTGCCGCTAGTCGGGCAACAGGCTCCCAAAAAAATGATACCACCCTGTTTAACGCGGATGCATTCCGAACCATGAAGGATGCAAGCGCCCAGGTATTGATTGAGAAATTGCCAGGCGTACTTTCAGAAGGAGGTATCCTGCAGGCTCAGGGGGAAAACATCGCCCAAATTCTAGTGGATGGCAAACCCTTCTTTGGAACGGATGTACGGGCAGCACTTCAAAACCTACCCGCAGAAGTCATTCAAAGCATCGAGATATTTGATCAGAAAAGTGAAAAATCCCAGGTGAGCGGCTTTGACGATGGCGAACGCCTCAAAACAATCAACATCATTACCAAACCCAACCGGAGAAAGGGTCAGTTTGGAAAAACTACCGCAGGCATTGGCACCGAAGACCGTTACCTAACTGGAGCCAGCATCAACGCCTTCGATGAGGATCAACGCATTACCTTCACAGGCCTTGCCAACAATGTCAACCTCCTCACCTACTCGAGCGATGCTGCAACCCAATCCCAAGGCGAAGGCAGGCCCCAAGAGGGAATTGTCACCACCTCCATCCTAGGCCTCAACTACAGCGACCTCTGGGGGCCCACCCTCAAAATAACCGGGAACTATGGCTACACCAAAAATGAAAATGTAGGGATCGTCAATCGAGTACGGGACTTTGTCACCTCCGACCAATCAGACATCAGCTACACAGAAAACGCGCGTGATACCCGAACTAACCACCGCCACGAAGCGAATCTGAGACTGGAATATACGCCCAACGACAAATTCAAGATCTTCTACATTCCACGATTTTCGGCCAACCTGGAAACTGAAAACTCTTCTTTCCTTGGACAAACAGCAGACCAAAGCAAGCCCATCAACCAGGTAGAAAACCAGCGGACAGGCAATTACCAAGACTATGATTTTGCGAACCGCCTGATCGTAAGCCAAAAATTCAACACTCCCGGCAGATCACTTACCTGGAGATCCATCTTGAACCGAGGATGGAACCAGGATGATTCCGAACGATTGGCTACCAGCCAATTTTTCGATCCAACAGGAACCCGAACCGAAGTATTGAACCAGCAAACCAGCAGAGGACGCCAGGGTAATCGCTGGGAAACAGGCCTTTCCTACACCGAAAAATTAGGTAAGAACGGACAGTTGGAAATTGAATACGAAATCGGAAATCGAACCAACGATTCGGATCAGCGCGTGTACAATAGAAATAAGGAAGATTTCGGGTTGATCGAGGAACTAGATACACTACTCACCAATGTTTACTTCAGCGATTACCTCACCCAAGAAACCGAATTGGGATACCAATACAGCACGGAGAAATTGAAATTCCAAACTGAACTGCAGTACCAATCGGCTAAACTTGACAACCGACAAGAATTTCCAAAATCCTTTCAGTTGGAACGGAATTTTTCCGCTTTTCTTCCTACCCTACGCTTGGAATACAAGTTTAACCCCAACACCAACCTGCAGGTCGATTACGATACCCAAACGGCAGAACCTGATGTTCGCCAGCTCCAGCCGGTTATTAATAACACCAACCCCCTTCAAGTGCGTGTGGGAAACCCAGACCTAGACCAATCCTATAGCCAGGAAGTTCGCCTTCGCTTCCGCAGTCAAAATCCCGACTCCGACAAAAACTGGTTTCTATTTGCAAGCTCCACCCTCACCAATCGGTTTATCAGCAACAGCACCCTGATCGCTAGCCAACCGATAAACTTAGTAGAAGGCATCACCTTGCAAAAAGGTGCCCAGCTCCTCAAGCCGGTCAACTTGGATGGCTTCTGGGAGATGCGCTCTTGGGCGAGCTACGGGATGCCGCTGGAATTCATTAAATCCAAATTGAATATAAGTGCTGGCGGAGGATTGACCCGTAGACCAGGTCAGGTCAATGACCGAATTGGCTTTACCAACTCCCAGCGCTTGAGTACTGGCCTTTCCATCGCCAGCAGCATCAGTGAAAACTTGGACTTCAACCTCTCTTCACGGTCCTCATTCAACCGTTCGGAGAACACACTGAACACAAACTTGAATACGGATTTTTTCCAGCAACGCTTCCGTCTCAACTTCAATTGGATCATTTGGCAAGGCATCATCTACCGACTTGACTTGAACCACCAGATCAACTCGGGCTTGAATGCAGGATTCAATACGAACTTCTCGCTAGTAAATATGAGCTTGGGTAAAAAAGTGTTCAAAAATCAACGTGGAGAGGTGAGCATCATGGTCTATGACCTACTCAACCAAAACGCCAACGTTCGTCGAAATATCTCCGATACCTTTATCGAAGATATCCAAACCAACGTCTTGCAGCAGTATTTTATGCTTTCCTTCACCTACAATATCCGCCGCTTCAGCAAAGGCATGGACGAGGACAAGTACAAGGAAATGTACCAAGACGAGGAACGCGACTAACCCAACTAGCTAATAAAGCATTGCCTATTTCTTGAAATGCCCTTTCAGTTGCGCCAATTTATCTGCCATGGATCCTTCCGGTGCAGGTGCAGCAACTTTCACCTCCGGTTTAACTGGTTTTTTGACTGCTTGCGTACCAAAGGGATCTGCTTTTCGACTCAAGGCAATTCGCTTACGCGCAATATCCACTTCCAGGACCGTTACCTCCACCTGCTGCGC
>CANHCD010000247.1 GCA_947458795.1 Cyclobacteriaceae bacterium
CTGTTCCGCAATCGATTTCAAACCTATTTTATATTTTTTTTAATTTTTATTTATTTTTTTTGCCATATTTATATTTATAATGCCTTTTTTTTGAAACTTTTTCATTTTTAACGCCGTTTAGTATATTTGTAAAGCAATTCGATTGCACCGATTTGTAAGCAGCCCAATTTACCTCTTGGCAAAAATTGATTTGCCAGGCTCCTCACATAGCTTATCAAAACCAATTAAAAAATGAAAAAATTATTTATCCTGCTATTCGTTGCCGGGATGGCAACAGCAGCAATCGCAAACACTGAAAATCAGGTGGAAATCAGACAGACTGAAACATCAAAGGTAGTAGTAACAGTACCTGCTTCCCCTCAAGGAGGAGTCACTGTTCGAATCCTGGATGGAGACAAGCGCCTGGTCCTTCGTGATCGGATCAATGCCACCGAAGCTTTCGCAAAAAGATATGATTTGGCTTCACTTCCTAAAGGAGAATATTCCATTGAAGTGTCCGATGCGCAAGGCACCTTACGTACTGCAACTTTTTCTACCCTAGAAAAAGAGTCTAAGACCGTCTTTTCCAGAGTAACTCCACTTGGACAAAATCAATTTAGACTATTGGTAGCCAACTTGGATGCCAAAGCGGTAACCGTTCAGATCTTCGACGGCAACCAATTGATCCACACGGAACTAGTAGAAAATCCCCAAGGACTTCACAAGATATATACCATCTCTAAGCCTGGCTTCCCTGATGCCATCAGCTTCAGAGTGTCCTCCACCAACGGATTTTCTTCTTTTGTAGCATCCAACTAAGCTAAACCAACTGTTGCTACTGCCCCGCTAAGTTCTCTTGGCGGGGTTTTATTTTTTTATTTGTTTAGGATTAGCGCCTTTTCGGCGACTCTTTTTCCCAAGCCAAATCCCTTGGCCAAAAAAATCGGATCTAGAGTTCCTCCTACAAAAGGCCCTTCTCCCGTGATGGCAGAAGCTCCAAAAGCAGCCTCTACCTCCTCTCCTCCTAAAATCACCATCCCCTGGATCAGCATGGCTCTCAAAATATCCAACATCACGCCCTCCTCCCCTATAGAAATGCCTCCTCCTGTCACAAAAGCCGCTCCAAGCTTATCTTTCATTGGCCTTCCTTCAAAAGGCCAGGAATTGATAAACTCCTGCACTGCCGGAGCAATATTCCCATTGTAAACCGGGGAACCAAGGAGGATGGCTTGGGCATCCAACAGATTTTGCGGACTTACCTCCCCAATCGGAGCGAGGACTACCTCCACTCCTTCCACTGACCTTGCCCCCTCCCCAATGGATTCCGCCAACTTTTTGGTACTGCCCGATGGGGAATAGTAGGCAATCAATACCAGGGGTTTATGCTGCCCATACACTGACAGAGACAGAAAAAAGAGCACAACAAGCAAAGAAAGTATCCGTGGCATACGATTTAGTTTTCAGCTCCCAATTTGAGAAAAAAAATCCCCATCTCAATTACTGAGATGGGGATTAAAGGTTGCTTTTCGGCTAACTTATTTCTTCCAGCTAGCCTTTCCGCCCTTGGCAGAATCCACAGTAACACTGTAAGCAGATCCTGAGGAAACAATCCATCTTACTTGTACCGCGCCCATCCCTGGGATATTGGCTACCGCCATTTTTTCTGGTGAATGGGTCTGCTCCTTGTACTTCTTCATGTCTGCGTCTTCTACCACGAATCCTGCTACCACTTTAGCCCCAGTTAGCGTCACATAATCTGGACGTTCGATGCGGTACTTCAAGTCTTGGCTGGCGTGGGTTGGCATCATGCGCTCGTTGAAGATGGTGGCCGTAATGGCTTTCAATCCTCCTCCCAACTCTTCTTCCTTCACCTCGGTGATGGAAAGCTTTGGCGTATGGTAGGCATGGTAAATGGTAAAGGCTGCATTGCGGTGTGCATCCTGCTCCAAGAGAAATCCTGGATGCGCACGACCAAAGGTCTTTTTGAAGCCGCCGATCTCCACCGTACCAAACTGTGGATGCTTGTATTCTTTGTAGTTGACAAAGGCATCACCAAATGTCAACAGCTCGTCCACTTTGAGCTGCTCCTCTTGGTTGCCTCGACCTGCCTCTTTATTGAAGTACAGGTAAGAGACCATCAGCTCATTGGTGTAGGTAAAGATTCCTCTATTGCCATAAAACCAATCCAGCTCCCCACCAAATACCGAGTATAAATCCTTGTACACAGTCAGGTAACGGTAGCCTGGAATCATTTCTTCTCCCTTTTTGCCAATCGCATCGTAGATGCGAATGTCCTCTCTGTTGTAAGTATTGAGATCTTCTTCAGCACCAGGACCACGAAGGATCATCCCTCCTGAGTTGTGGAAACTCTGGGCTCCTGCAATGTTGGAGTGCTTCCAAACAAACTCCATCACCGCACGATTTTCAGGTAGCGTAAATGGATAGCGCATGGCACCGCGTTGGATGTAATCCGGCTGCCAGTTCCAACCCCAATCGCGGTTGGGATCGTAGTAGCCAATCCCATCTTCGTTGACTTCACCATCGCCATCGTTATCGACACCTTCTTGACCGAGCATTTCGTACTCTCCTACCTGGTCTGGACCTACTTGCATCAATCTTCTAGGATCCAGTGGATCTTTGATAAATCTACCCGTTGGAGACTTGCGAATCATCATGGTGATGTGGCCGTCACCGTCTAGGTCGTCCATTCTATCCTCACCATTTTTGCCATCGCCATCGTTGTCCAGCACAAGCATTCCTGAGCGGGGCGAACTAGCCGTATTGGGCTCCTTAAAGAAGTTGTTTCGAGCATCTGGGTTGATGGTCGGGGTGATGTAGAAGGTCTTGTCCTTCAAGAGCTGCTTCACAAATTCATTGTCCCCATGCATCTCGGTCAGGTACCAAGCGACGTAGAGCGAAAATTCCCCTCCCTGCACCTCATTGGAGTGGATGTTACCATCGATCCACATGGCCGGCTTGTCGGTATCCTTGCCTGAAGCAAAGTCGGTGATGGTCAAGGTCAAGATGTCTCTTCCCTCCACAGACTTCCCAATAGACTCGATTTTGGCAAGTTTGGGATGTGCTACTGCGATTTTTTTCATCAAATCCCAAAGCCCTTCCGCGCTGTAATAGCGGTTCCAAGCGATCTCCACTTTGGGCTGGTGCGGCGTGCCGATAGCCCGAAAATAATTTTCTTGTTGTGCACTTAGGTCAAAGGAACTTAGCGATAAAGCTCCCAAAGCCAAGGCAGTGACGGTATGTTTGATATTCATGATCTTCATGGCTTAGAATGTTACAGTTTGGGTAGCAAAACCTGCATGCGGAGCACCTGCTTTCAATTGCACCGGACCTTTGCTTCGCACGATCCAGCTAAAAGTTGTCTTTTCAAATGCTCCTAGCGAATCGACGAGCTTCATCTTGTCGCCAGAGATCAGTTGATCTGCGGGCACATCAATGTCTACCCTGAGTTTTCTGAGCCAACGCGATCGAGTACCCATTTCGGAATGCGTGGGTAGCGGGGAATTGTTAAATAAGTCTACGGTGATTCGTGTAAGCCCATTTCCCAGTGACTCAGATTTAAGTTGGTGGAACTCCAATTTCGGTTGCATTGCTGCCAGCTTCAGGATAAAATCAGTGTGCTGCTTGGCAATTTCTCCTACTTTTTCAAAGGGAGGATTGACCATCACAAATGGCTTGATGCCACCCACTTCTACTTGTTGATTGGGAAAATCAGGATGCTTTACTGCAGTCCAAGGGACAAAAGTATCCTGCTTCAAGGAATCAGACCAGGCCAAGAAATTGGCTTCTGCGTTGGTTTTGCCC
>CANHCD010000248.1 GCA_947458795.1 Cyclobacteriaceae bacterium
CAATCCTGAGCGGGGCTTTGTTTCTTCTGCCAACCAGCATCCTGTTGATAGTACTTATCCCTACTACGTTTTTGATAATTCGTTCGAGCATTACCGAAACCGTAGGTTGAACCGCGAGCTGTCCGGAATGGAGCAAATTACAGTGGATGACATGAAGGCCTTGCAGTACGATTCGTATAACCTTCAAGCAGCAGAATCCTTACCTGTACTGCTCAATTTGCTGGCCGATCATGGATCATCTTCAAAGGAAGCTAAAAAATACCTGGCTGATTTGAAGGCTTGGGACTTTTTTGCTGATCCAGACAAAAAAGGGCAAACACTATATTCCATTTGGTTTGCTGAAACTATAGAAAGCATCTGGAGAGAATTAATGGAGCAAGGAGCACCCGTGGTGCGCCCCAATAACTACCAAACTATCGCTTTGATGAGCGCTTCGCCTGAGGATTCTGTTTTTGATGTGCACATGGCGGAGGGCATTCAAACTGCCCAGTACCATGTTCGTGTAGGCTTTGATTCCTTGCTTGTAGCGATGAAGAACTGGGAAACCAAGGAGGGCGATTACGGCTGGGCAGATTATAAAAAAACAACTATTCAGCACCTAGTTCCTAATTTTAAAGCGTTCTCAGTTGCAGGAGTGTACACTGGAGGTGGCTCAGGCATCTTGAATGCGACAGGCAGTAGGCATGGTGCAAGTTGGCGAATGGTGGTAGAGCTAGGTTCGACCATCAAAGCCTTTGGCATTTACCCTGGAGGCCAATCAGGTAATCCAGGAAGTAGATTTTACGATAATTTTATCCCTATTTGGGCGAAAGGGGATTATGTAGATTTTAATCTGAGAAAGAAGGAAGATCAAAAAGGAGTATTGTTCAAAACAACTTTAAAATAAGGCAAACCATGAAATTTCTATTATTTACCCTCTTGAGCGCCTTATTGGTGGTATTTTTAAACATCGTCACTCCCTACTGGGTAGTCATGATCGCCTTGGCTGTATTGGCTGTATTAATTCGCCCGAGTGTATGGGGAGGATTCTTTGGCGGCGGCCTAGGAATGGGCCTAGCTTGGTTGGGCCAGACGGTTTACATTTCTGCAGTGACTTCAAGTACGCTCCCTGACAAAATGGGTGCATTAATGGGTCTTGGCTCGGGACTTAGTTTGATGGTCCTCACTGCGGTCTTGGGCTTTATTCTGGGTGGATTCAGCGGCCTTCTTGGGGTAATGTTCCGCAACTTGGTTCAAAAAAAACGTAGAGACGTTTACTTAGGCTAATTTTGGCTTTAGGGTCTAGTTAGTGCTACCTACAGGAGCTCTCCACTAGTTTTCTAGCTAATTGGAGAAATGGAAAACAAAAATCTGTTTCCTAAATAGCGAACTAGTGTAGTGCAGTGTCTTGGTCGGGGCCCTTGGGTGCTACTAAAATCACTTTTTCGCGATCCACCACCACTGATCCAGGAGCAGAGCCCTTCACTTTTCGCACAAACTTAGCCTCCGTAACGATCACAGGACTAAGCGAATCTGTTTTGAGCTTGGAATAAAAGGCAGCCAAGGATGCTGCCCGCTCCACGACTTGCTGAGGAACAGTGGGCATGCCTTTTTTCCGAATGATGACATGGGATCCAGGAACATTTCGTGCATGGAGCCATAGGTCATCCTTATGCACAAAGTTTCGAAGCATCTCGTCATTGTCTTTGGCAGATTTCCCCACCCAAATGGTAAATCCTTCTACTTCAAATATCTTGAAGGGGCTGCTCACCTCATTTTTTGCTGCTGGAAGGTCTTCCTTGTGTTCTTTTTTGAATTCTTTCAAGCCTCGGAAATCAGTGGCTTTGTCTAGTCGATCGAGTAAGGCTTTAAGTGACTTTGCCTGCTCATTTTTAGCTGCTAGCGTCCTTTCCAATTGATCCAATTCCAGCTGTCTATTTTTAGATTTCCGGTACAGGGATGCTGCAAGTTCCTGTGGCTTTTGCTTGGGTTTGAGGCTTATTTTTACGGTTTCTCCCGTATAAAAATTTGCAAGTTCCACCTCTCCACTCGTTTCCTCAAACACATGGAGGTTGGCCATGAGCACATCGGCAAGGTGGGAGGGTGAGGGAGAATCTTTTAGTTCTTGCAGTTTTTCTGTGGATTTCTTCAGATAGGACAGGGTCCTTTTTAGCTGATCCTGATAGGATTTGAGTAGGTTATTTTTTTCTTTCTCAAAACTTCCCAATACCAAAGCCTGGTAAAAAAGTTCGTTGCAGGCAACTATGGGATCCGCATAAGTAGCTTTAGCTTGGGCCTCGGGCAGCAGGCTGAGCAGCAGTTCTCCATCTTTTTCTACCAAAGTATAGAGCGGGCTATCCAAGAGATCCAAAAGCTCTTCAATCAAATTCCATTTCTCAGTAAGGGTTTTGTCCAAGTACCCCTTTTCCTTTAGCCAAGCTCTAGGCACTGGACCTAGGGTAGGTAAAAACTGGGAAACGTTCCCTTCCAAAAAAATAAAATGCTCCAAACTTAGGTTCAGCTCCCGGTCCAAACTTTTCCAATCCAAGGTTTTGTCTTCAGAAATTGCATTTCTAAAAATCAGGCTGGGTTCATTTTCATTTGGAAGGTACAGTAAACAGTTGCTCCTGTTACCATGGAGTTTAAGTACTAAAACTTTCCCAGAGGAAAGTTCAAATTTTAGTGCTCTCTCATTTGAAAAAACCCTACAGGACCGGATTTGATCTCCAATTAGGGAATCAAATAAACTGACCGTATTTCTTTTGGCTCGGTGAAATTGGTTTGAAAAGGAAAGGTAAACATGAGGAGGGAGTAAATGGGCTCGAATAAATAGCGTTCCTTCTGGCCCTTCAGTCTCCAAGACTAGTTCGTCTTTGTTTTGTGAAAAGCAGGATACAATCGTGTTCCCAGCAAAAGAATCGGATAGTGCCGGTGCAAGGAAGCGAAGGAAATGATAGGTAAGGTGCATGGCTAGGCGTGCAGCTTTAGTCCATCATAGGCTAAAAAAATCCCATCAGGAAGTTCCTTCTCTACTGCAGCATGCTTTCCAAGGCGGTGCGAGATGTGGGTAAAGTAGGTTTTTTTGGCGCCAATTCGCTGTGCCTGTTCAATCGCTTGATCCAAGGTAAAATGTGCGATGTGGGGTTCCTTTTGCAAGGCATTAAGCACCAGAATTTCAGATCCTTCAAGGATTGCGAGGGACTCTTCAGGAATGTGGTTGGCGTCGGTGATGTAGCTAAAATCACCTATTCTAAATCCAAAAACAGGAAGCTTGTAATGAAGAACCGGAATAGGGGTGATACCTATGCCATTGATTTGAAAGGGCTGGTGATCAATTTCCACGCAAGCGACCTGTGGCACGCCTGGGTATTTTTTATCGCTGAAAATATAAGCATACTCCCGTTGAAGCTGTTCCAATACTTCTTGTCGGGCAAATATGGGGATGTCGGCTTGTTGATAGAAGTTAAAGGGGCGGATGTCATCCAAGCCTGCGGTATGGTCTTTGTGTTCGTGTGTAAATAGCACCGCATCCAATTTTTTTATCCCTTCGCGGAGCATTTGCATCCGAAAATCAGGCCCAGTGTCTACTACAAAAGATTGCCCTTGAACCGCTATATGAATGGAGGTTCGAAATCTTTGGTCTCTAAAATCTAGGGACTGACACACTGGGCAGGGACATCCGATAACTGGGACTCCTTGGGAGGTGCCTGTTCCCAAAAAGGTGATGATCAAAATTTTAGGGTAGTTTGGCGTAATTCGGAAAGAAAATCTTGGTTGGCTTTCTCCTTGAATTCTTTTGGATCA
>CANHCD010000249.1 GCA_947458795.1 Cyclobacteriaceae bacterium
AAATGTCCGCATAGCAGTAGTACAGCAGGATGCGGTAGGGTTTGTTTGTATTTTCCATAACTAGTGCCCTGTTTCGGCAGGGTGTTTGGGTGGTGAATCGTAGTCTTATTTAATTAGCAATATTAATGTACTAAGTACCAAGTACAATGTACCAAGATTTAGAGTATCAAGTAGTTAGTATCAAGTATCAAGACGAGAAAAGAATTCTAGTCCATACTTCGCCTGCCCGCCGCGGCGGGTATTTCTATTTCACTTTCGTTGCTGGATTCCCGAATACGGTTTCATTTTTTCCTACCGAGGAGATCACTACGGATCCAGCGCCCACGCGGGCCCCTTTGCCGATGCTCACCCCTGAGACGATGGTAACGCCCGAACCGATAAACGCCCCTTCTTCCAAGATCACATCGGCATTGACGATGGATCCTGCGCCCACCTGAACGTAGTCTTCTACGGTCACTTTGTGGTCTATAATCGCTCCTGTATGGAAGATGCAGTGACTTCCAACTTTCGCTCCCGCCCCCACCGTCACCTGCGCATTGATAAAGTTGCCATGTCCTAGCACGGCATCTGTGGAAATGTAGGCACGCTCATGGATGGCATTGATCGGCTGCATTTTCCTGTTTTCAAGAAGAAGCTCCACCAAAAATTTGCGGTATTTGGTGTCGTCCACAGCCACAAAGGCCTCGGTTTTTTTTCCGATCAACTTTAAGAATCCCTCGTCTTCAGTGCCGCCGAGCACAGGGACATTATTGATTTCGGTACCATGAAGGCTGCTGTCCTCATCCAATAATCCATACACAATCACTTGATTGCTATTGAAAATTTCTAGCGCGGGATGTGCAATGCCTTTGGCGCCGAGGATGATGACAGGTTTGTCCATGAGTGTTTTAAAGTAACCGTTGCAAAAATACAGCAATTGTGGCGTTTGCACAACGATTCATTTGGAAGGGCTTCGGACTAGGCTTTGGCCGATTTTGCAGGATAAGCATTTTTGTGCACTGCAATACCTTCGGTACAACTCAAGCATGCCTTGGGAGTCAAAGGCTGTACTCGGTTTCCAAGCATGGCTCACAAACTTTCGGAGCACATAATTTTGTTCTGCCGGGAGGCTTTGAAGTAGGGAAAAGCAACGTTCTTTCCACTCCTCTTGGTCGTGAAATTCCCCATAGGCAAACCAGATGGGCAGTACAAAATTGATCAGTAAAAGCTGCACACTTTGCTCAGAAAGGCCGTTGGAGGTGACTTTGCTACTGGGTTTCCCAAAGGTGTAATGCTGTCGCCAGTAGGGGGATGGCGGCGTTTGAAAGATTTTTTTAAAGGCGACTAGGTCTCCGGATTCTTCCAATAGGGAGGAAAGCAAGTGGGGAGCCTGTACCAGGACGGTTGCGAGCTGCGCTAGCCGCAGGGTAGGAAAGTTGGCCGGCCGAGCACCCAAAAAAGTCCAGTGCTGCCGGGTAAGTCCTTTTGTCCAACCGTATTTTTTCTGATAAAAATCATGGTCTTTTTTAAGTTGCTGGACATAGGGATCTTCCGAATCCGCTGGTAGCAAGCCTGCCTGACCCAAGAGCATGGCCTCCAAGTGCTGCAGCTGCTCTCGGTGTCTTTTGAGTAGTGTGTAGGGTAGAAGCTGCCCCAATTCCTCCATCGGAATTCGGTTGGTATGGTAGCCAAAGCAGCGAAAAAGCCAGCGGTAGGCAGTTTCCTCCCAATTCCCTTGCGTAGCCTGAAGGACGGCAAGCACCCCCTGGGACTTTTCGTAGAGGCGTTCGACCAATGCTTTTTCGGATGCGGAAAAACGTAGAATTTCAGGAACGGTGGCCAAGGCATGTGCACAAGGAAGATCTATTTTGAAATCGAGGAGCTGTTGGTAATTTCTCCAGATGTCCAAGTAGATCTTTCCTTTCAGCTCTGCTGTAGGCATGGGGGTACCGTCCTGCCGGTAAACTTGCCGGTCATTTTCCCAGACCAAATGCAGAACTACGGCATTGTAGCCAAGGTCTGTATCGTGCGCATGCTGTACCCATTCTGAGGATCGCCGGTGCACTTCCACATGGCCATGTAGTCGGATGCCCCCGATCATGAGGGCTGCATTTTGAAAGTCAGGTCCTTCGCCAGAGTTGTGGTTGCCAACCTGCAAGATTTGGAGTTCTTCTCCAGCTGTGGTTAGGAGGCTTTTGCGATCGAAGTACTGGTATTTCCATACCAACTGTAAAAAGTCTTCTTTAAAATCCATAAAAAGTAAGTCTAAAAAGTAAATTGAATGTAGCCAACAACTTGCTCGAATGCAAGGGATTAGGGGCTACTTTAAAAAATTGGAATCTGAAAATTGGAGATGCTTACTTCAAATAGCGATCGAGAAGTTCGCCCATTTCTTCCTGAAGTTTCTGCGCTTCTCTTCGCGCTACTTTAGCAAAATCCTTTTCCTTTGAAGCATAGATGATCCCTCGGCTGGAGTTTACGAGTAGGCCGCAACTACTATTCATCCCAAATTGAGCCACATCGGCCAAACTTCCTCCTTGTGCGCCTACGCCTGGCACGAGCAAGAAGTGTTCTGGGACTGTTTTCCTTACCTCTCCGATAAGTTCGCCTCGGGTAGCACCGACCACGTACATGAGGTTTTCAGGGCTTCCCCAGGTTTGGCTTTTTTCAAGAACGGTTTGGTAAAGCGCCTTGCCTGAAGCGTCTTGTAGGAGCTGAAAATCTAAGGATCCTGGGTTAGAAGTCAGCGCAAGAAGTATCGCCCACTTGCCCTCAAATTCCAAAAAAGGAGTCACGGAATCCTTGCCCATGTAGGGCGCAACCGTAATGGAATCGAAGTTCATGTGGGTAAAAAAAGCTTCGGCATAGCGGGTGGCAGTATTGCCAATGTCGCCGCGCTTGGCATCCGCAATCGAAAAGATGTGCTTCGGAATCAATGCTTCTACCTTGGCAAGCGTCTCCCAGCCTTTGGCACCATGCGCTTCAAAAAAAGCCGTGTTGGGCTTGTAGGCTACCGCAAAGTCTGCCGTTTCTTCAATGATCTGCTGGCAGAAAGAGAAAATTGGGTCGGCCTCATTTTTTAGGTGTGCAGGGATTTTTTCAAGGTCCGGATCTAATCCTACACAGAGGAAAGAGGATTTTTGTTGGATCTGGGCAAAAAGCTCGGCTCGGGTCATGGTCGGGAGGAATATGCGCAAAGTTAGAAATTTATCGGATCAACCTTCTTTTGAGCGCTGCAGTCTTTGTGGAACTAGGTGTTCAAAAGCAATTTTTAGTTTTGATCTGCTCTTTCCCACTTGATCCAAGCCCCTGAGAGGGATACTACTGCCGAAATCAGAAAAAAGAGTAAGCCAAAAACTACAACTACTTGATTTTGGAAGACCGTCTGCTTTCCGAATGGGATACGGTGGGTTATTCTGTGCACGTCGCAAGTGCCCATTTGGATTCCAAAGCAATCCCAGACTTTATTTGGGTAAGCAGTTCAGCGGAGCGTGAGGAATTGTGGGTAAAGCAGGGGAGAAGCTATTACTTCCTTCAAAAAAAATAAACCCGAAGGAAAGCCCTTCGGGTTTGCTTGATTAGCTGTTTTTCTCTTTGTGCTTTTCCAGCTGCCGCCGTAGCCCTTCCACTGCCTCGTCTGCTGCCGCCTCAAAGGAATCGTCTTGGTTTTTGGCAAAAAACTGCTTACCGGGAACGTTTAGTTTGATTTCTACTAGTTTGTTCTGGTTTTTCTCATTTTTATCCAGTCTCAAAAACACTTCTCCGTCCAAAATGCTGTCGAAGAATGTATCTAGTTTGTCT
>CANHCD010000250.1 GCA_947458795.1 Cyclobacteriaceae bacterium
AACCAAGTGAATGTATTTTTTGACCGAAGTTCAATTGTGTCATTCGTCTGTATTCTTTCAGACCCACTCATCGGAGATTGGATCCAAAGGCAGTGCTGTTCATTGATTCCGATGGCTACACCCTGTAGGGCTTGGTACACCAATTCACCTTCTTCGATGGGGGCCAAAGCAATGTGCGAGACCGTTTCGGTCATTCCAAAGGATTGCCAGGCTCGAATTCCCTGTTGAACCAGCCTCTGCTGGGTTTTATGGGGTAAAGCGGCTCCTCCAATCAGTACCTGGGGGATGGACTGGAGTAGTTTTCTGCTTTTTTCTTCGGCCAAACCCGCTTCCACCTGAAGGGGAACTAGCGCAATGAAGCTAAACTGCTCTTCCAGGCCTAGTAAGGGATTTGCACAAGGTTCCACCAAGGTGATTGGGCAATCCCAAACCATGGCGCGAACAAGCATCATTTTTCCTGCGATAAAGGCGGGGTTTAGGCAGCAGAGCAGGTGCCCAGGGGTAGATGTCCCGAAAAAGGCCCCAGTGGCGGCTGCGCTGGCTTCCATTTGGGTTCGGCTGAGGACTTGCAACTTGGGTGCTCCGGTAGATCCAGAGGTCTGTTGGGTAAATGTTTCCTGTCCTGCCAACCAATCTCGACAGAATGCAAAGGCTACCTGAGCAAATTCCGGAAGTTCCTCCAAGTTGGGGAGTGGCCGGCTTTTGCTGTACTGGTAAGACTGGTAGCGAAGTTGGAACATACGCGTTGTGGAGATGAGAAAGGAAACCGTATCCTTAACAAATTTCGTCAGCTTCGGTTAACTTGCACAAAAATGTGATTTTTAAATCAAACGATCATGATTAACTGGATTACAGCCAAGGAATACGAGGACATCACCTATAAAAAGTGCAATGGCGTGGCGCGGATTGCCTTTAATCGCCCTGAAGTACGCAATGCATTTCGTCCAAAAACTACTGCTGAATTATACGATGCCTTCTACGACGCACAGGAGGATACTTCCATTGGGGTGGTCTTGTTGTCCGGTGAAGGTCCCTCATCCAAAGATGGCAAATGGGCCTTTTGTTCGGGTGGAGACCAGCAGGCCAGGGGACACCAAGGATACGTAGGTGAAGACGGCTACCACCGCTTGAATATTCTCGAGGTACAACGTCAGATCCGCTTCATGCCTAAGGTGGTCATTGCCGTGGTGCCAGGATGGGCCGTAGGAGGAGGGCATAGCCTTCATGTAGTTTGTGACCTCACGCTTGCCAGTGCGGAGCATGCTATTTTTAAGCAAACCGATGCCGATGTAACCAGCTTTGACGGAGGCTATGGATCGGCCTATTTAGCCAAAATGGTGGGTCAGAAAAAGGCCCGTGAAATCTTCTTCCTGGGAAGGAATTATTCTGCTCAGGAAGCGATGGATATGGGCATGGTCAATGCCGTCATTCCACACGATCAATTGGAAGATACCGCCTACGAATGGGCGCAAGAGATTCTTGCCAAATCGCCTACTTCCATCAAGATGTTGAAGTTTGCAATGAACTTAACCGACGATGGGATGGTGGGTCAACAGGTCTTTGCCGGGGAAGCTACCCGCCTCGCATACATGACCGAAGAAGCCCAAGAAGGGCGTAATGCTTTTCTTGAAAAGAGAAAGCCTAACTTTAAGAAAATCAAATGGATACCTTGATTTAGGTAAAGTAAAAAAAGAATTGTTTTTTTAATTTAGTAGCGTCCGCCGCGGCGGACTTTTATCAATTAAAATTATAACCCTTGGAGTAACCGGGGGTTATAATTGTTGCGATCCTTCGGATCTGGCCCCGATAGGGGTTAAACTTTGATGACCCCGGGTGAAGCCCGGGGCTCGAGGTAGAAATTGGTTTAGAGCTCCGAAGGAGCGATACAAAATTTTTTACTCTTTTTTTTCAACACCCTCATTCACCCTCATTCACCCGCTCTCCCTCATCCAAAATTCTTCCTTAAAATATACTCCACGCAGCGGGCAGCAAGGCGAGCTGTAGCCAGGTCTTGGTCATAGGCAGGGTTGAGTTCGACCACATCCAAACTGATTAACTTTTTGCTTTTGGCAACCAAGTCAAAAACCTTAAACGCAACCTCAGGATCAAAACCCATCGGAGATGGAGCAGAAACTCCAGGCGCGAAAGCAGAAGAAAATCCATCCATATCTACAGTCAAGTATATCGAATCCACTCGATCCAAAAACCAGCAGATTTGCTCCTCGATGAATTCCCAATGTTTCAAGCGGAAATCTTCCATGACCAGGTACTTGGCCTGGACTTGATCTGCCGTTTCAAATAGGGACTTCGGATTGGCAGCACGTTGAATGCCGAGGGCGAGGTAGTGAAACTGGCTTGGATGATTGCTGGCCAACTGGTAGAATGGGGAACCTGAATGTCCTTTGTCCTCCACCAAGGGGCGCAAGTCAAAGTGTGCATCTAGGTTGATGATGCCCAACTTTTTTCCCTGCTCCTGGGAATGCTTCAGTACAGCAGACCCGTGTGCAAAGGCCAAATCATGTCCTCCGCCCAGCCAAACTGGGAAATGGTCGCTTTGCAAGAGTTGGTACGTGAGTTCAGTAATGACCTGATGAGATGCTTCCAAATCCCCATCCCAGGTAAATACATCCCCATAATCAAAAAGGGGAAGGCTAACTGGAAGATGGTGAGCCAAGGCACCCAAACACTTTCGGATGGAAGCAGGACCCTCAATGGTGCCCAATCGGCCCTGATTTCTTTTGACACCTTCCTCACCTGCATAACCCATGATGCCTACCTTTTTAGCAGAGGTTTGGTCAAAAGCTAAATTGGCAAGGGTACGGACCGCCTGGTGCCAATACTCCACTTTACTGGATTTTCTACCGGTCCAATGGGAGGGAGAGGGATTCTGATGCAAATTCATGGGTACAAAAGGTTTGGTTTTTCGCCTACAAATCTACAAAAATTGTAGACTTTTCCTATTTTGTTAAAATGAAACCTGGGTTGTTTCACTTAGGAGATTAGCTTGTCAATAAATCGATCTTCCACGAGTTGCGGAATTGTGACGCGCAATTGAGGGCTGCGGTCCATTTCACGCTGTATGGCTTCGATGGAGCCGCTATTCCTTGCCCAAGCCCGTCTGGCGATGCCATTGTTTACATCAAAGAAAAGCATGGATTGGAGTCGCTGCGCTGCGGCTTCGCTGCCATCGAGCACAAGGCCAAATCCCCCGTTGATAACTTCTCCCCAGCCCACACCACCGCCGTTGTGGATGGAAACCCAGGTGGCACCTCGGAAACTGTCACCAATCACGTTGTGAACTGCCATGTCTGCCGTAAATCGGCTACCATCGTAGATGTTGCTCGTTTCCCGGTAGGGGGAATCCGTCCCACTCACGTCGTGGTGATCTCGTCCCAATACCACAGGGGCAGAAATCCTTCCCGCAGCAATGGCCACATTGAAGGCCGCGGCAATCGAGGCCCTACCTTCTGCATCCGCATAGAGGATACGGGCTTGGGAACCCACCACTAGCCGATTCTTTTCGGCTTCCTCAATCCAGGTAATGTTGTCCTGTAGTTGCTGCGCAATGCTTGCAGGGGCTGTGGGCAGTAGCCCTTTCAATACTGCTGCTGCGATCAAGTCGGTGGTACGGAGGTCTGCCGCAGATCCGGAGGTGCAGACCCAGCGGAAGGGTCCAAATCCATAATCAAAACACATCGGTCCTAGGATATCTTGCACGTAACTCGGGTAGCGAAAATCGATTCCATTGCTGGCCATCACTTCTGCACCTGCACGAGA
>CANHCD010000251.1 GCA_947458795.1 Cyclobacteriaceae bacterium
CTCTTCACCAGTTCCTCCTCCATAATTAACCAAGACAAGGGCTTGCTTGGCATGTACCCCGACCTCGCCGATTCGTTTTCCTTTCCATCCTGTTTGTTCGATTAGCCAACCAGCCGCTACCTTAACTCCCTCTGCGCTAGGATAGCCAGGAATGCTTGGATAGGAGGCTTTAAGCGCGTCAAACTGGGCGTTTGGAATTGTAGGGTTTTTGAAAAAGGAACCCGCATTTCCAATCTCTTTGGGATCTGGAAGTTTGGATTGCCGAATTTGAATGACAGCATCGCTAATAGCCCGAATGCTGGGCTGGTCGATGTCGTTGGCTGCTAATACATCTCGAATGGCTCCATATTCCAAGTGAAAATTAGGCGTCTTGGACAAGCGAAACGTAACGGAGGTAATGACGAATTGGTCTTTGAAAGTTTGTTTGAATACACTCTCTCGATAACCAAACCGACATGCTTCTGCATCAAAGGATTGCATTTCCAAGGTTTCTCGGTGCATGGCCTGTAGGCTATCAAACACGTCCTTGATCTCCACGCCATAGGCTCCAATATTTTGCATGGGGGATGCACCCACTGTTCCTGGGATCAAGGAGAGGTTTTCTAATCCTGCCCAATCCTCTGCAATGCTGTGCAGAACCAACTCATGCCACATTTCTCCAGCACCAACTTCCACCCAAAGTTGGTCTCCATCTTCTTTGACTAGGTTGATGCCTTTGATTTCTAGTTTGATCACTAGCCCTTCGATATCTCGAGTCAACAAAATGTTGCTTCCTCCACCCAAAATGAATACCGTGAGCTGTTTTTCTTTTGCGGCAAGTAAGGCGGCTTTTAATTCGTCTAAAGTCTCAACAGCAGTAAAAAATTTGGCCTTTTTGTCGATTCCAAAGGTGGTAAAAGGTTTCAAAGAAATGTTTTCTTGTATCTTCATGGGCCAAAACTTAATCTGCGAATTAAAGAAGTTTTTGCGCCATTGTGAAATGGAATCGCAGAAGGATCTATTTAAATATGAAAGAATTAATCATTCAAGGAGTACAAGTACGGGCCGGGGAAAAAGCAAATATTAAAATCCCAATTGCCAAACTTCCCACCCATACGCTTATTGATTTACCCATTTTTATCCGATCATCAACTCAAGAAGGCCCTGTAGTATTGATTAGTGGGGGAGTGCATGGGGATGAAATCAACGGGATTGCTACGGCAAAGAAATTATTGGAGGCTTTTGATCAAGAATTGGACCTAAAGCGTGGAGCAGTCATCGTCATTCCCGTGGTCAATATTTATGGATTTCTATCCAATAGCCGCACTTTTCCAGATGGTAGAGACTTGAATCGGAGCTTCCCAGGAAGTAAGAAGGGGTCGCTTGCTTCGCGAATTGCCCATATTCTAAGTGAGGAAATTTTACCACACATTGATTTTGGGATTGACTTCCATACTGGGGGTAGAATGATTTCGAATCATCCTCAAATCCGAGTCGATTTTAAAGATAAAATTGGTGTTGAACTTGCCAAGGCCTTTGGGACGCACTATGTGGTTCATTCCAAGCACATCGATAAATCCTTTCGGAAGACAGCCTACAAAAACAAAAAGCACTTGTTGGTCTACGAAGGTGGGGAATCCATGCGCCTAGATTCGTATTCCATAGAAGAGGCGATTACGGGTACCAAACGCCTGTTGCACCACCTAGAAATGATCCATGCCCCGCAAGTCCTCCAAAACACCCTCGTGTTGAAAGAGAGTACTTGGATCCGAGCCAAGGCATCGGGGATATTTTCCTGTGTCGCTCAACTCGGGGATTTCGTTCGAAAAGGGGAAGTGTTGGCTTCCATTTCAGATCCTTATGGACAGGTAGTGGTTCCGATAAAAGCTACGACTACAGGGCACCTCATCGGGGTAAATAACAATCCAGTGGTGAATGTAGGCGATGCATTGCTCCATGTAGGAGAAGAATAAAACCAAATGTGCTTCTAACAAAAATGGCCCCGTTTGTGCGGGGCCATTTTTGATTAACTGAAGTAGGTTTTTAAACCCTCCAATTTTTCAAGTAATACTTTCTCTATCTTCCTATAATCACCTGTATTTGATAGACTTGTGTTAACTGAAAAGTAGTACTTTATCTTAGGTTCCGTACCGGATGGTCGTGCAGATATTTTGCTTCCATCTGCGAGGTAGAATTGCATGACGTTGGATTTATCCAAGTCCAAAACTTCTGTTTTTTGCATTTTTGGATAGTGGATGCTTGCATTTTTCACGTCGTAAACCTTTTCTACAGCAGATCCATTCATCTCTAGCGGTGGATTGGTTCGGAACTGGTTCATCAAGTGTTGAATCTGTTCCGCACCGTCTTTTCCTTTCTTAGTGACTGATATGAGGGCTTCCTTGTAAAATCCAAATCGCTGGTAAACTTCTGCCAACACGGCAAACACATTTTTGCCTTGAGTTTTGTAGTAGGCGACCGCTTCTGCCACGAGTGCACAGGCGCTCACCCCATCCTTATCTCGGACGAAGTCACCTACCAAGAAACCGAACGATTCTTCGCCTCCAGCAATAAATGTTTCTTTGCCTTCTTTCTGAAGGATAATGGAAGCGATGTTCTTAAATCCAGTAAGCACATTGTAACAAGGGATTCCGAAACCTTCCGCGATTTTATTGATCAGTTCAGTAGTCACGATGGTGTTTACCATGAAATCAGTTGCTCTGGCAAGTCCGAGCTCTTTTCGGCGGGAGAGCAAGTAATAGACAAGCAGTGTCCCTGTTTGATTTCCATTGAGCAACTCGTACTCACCCGTTTCATTGGGAACCACTGCAGCATAGCGATCACCATCTGGATCACAGGCAAGGACAAGGGCTGCCCCTGCTTTTTTACCCAAGGCTACGGCTAATGTAAGCGCCTCAGCTTCTTCTGGATTGGGATAAATTACCGTTGGGAAGTTTCCATCGGGTTCTGCCTGCTCCTTTACCACTTGAATATTTTCAAATCCAAAGGCCTTTAGTGCAGCAGGAACCATTTTGCCAGAGGCACCATGGATGGGAGAAAAGACGATAGGCATGGACTTTTGGGCCTGAATTGCTTCTTTCGAAAGGCTTAATTCCTTTACCCTTTCCAAGTAAATTGCATCAAAATCTTCCTCGATGTAATGGATAAGGTGATCCTGCTTGTTCCAGTTGACTTGCTCAAAAGAGCTGATCTTTTGAACTTCTTTGATGATGTTGGTATCGTGAGGGGATACTACTTGAGCGCCATCTTCCCAGTAGGCCTTGTAACCGTTGTATTCTTTGGGATTGTGTGAAGCGGTAATCATGACCCCAGATTTGCAACCAAAGTGGCGTACAGCAAAAGAAAGCATCGGAGTAGGGCGCATCTCTCTAAAGTACATGACCTCGATGCCATTTGCCGTAAATACATCCGCAGTGGTCATTGCAAAGAGCGTATTGTTGATTCGGCTATCGTGGGTAATGGCAACTTTTATTTTTTCTCCTTGGAAGCAGGCGATAAGGTAGTTGGCCAAGCCTTGCGTTGCCATGGCTACGGTATAGACATTCATCCGATTGGTACCCACACCCATCAGCCCACGCAATCCGCCTGTACCAAATTCGAGATCTTGGTAAAAGGAATCTACCAATTCGGTAGGATTCGTAGCGATCAATTGCCGAATGCTCGCCTTGCTGGCTTCGTCAATGGAACTTGCCAACCAGCTTTCTGCCTTTTTTAAAATCGAAGGTTCTATGCTACTCATGGGATATAAAAATTAGGTTAAGAACTACAAGTTAGGAAA
>CANHCD010000252.1 GCA_947458795.1 Cyclobacteriaceae bacterium
ACCGAAAGGGATAAACTGGCTTGGGAGATACTGTCTTTAAAGGCAGTCTTGAGGTTCAAATTTACTTTCCCCCGCGGGTGTAGCGGCTCTGAAGACGCGTTGAGTTCGAGGGTTAATTCGTCTTTGTTCTGGACAAAAACCAACCGCTCCAGCAAAGGCCTGCCTTGCTCATCCAAAATAGCAATCGTATGGATTCCACTTGGAAGGGTTTTCTTGGGAATGCGTACGCCCCAAATCCCATTTGTCAGGGTTCCTTCCGCCATGTAATTGACCAATCCACGGGTGTGGCTTACCAGCAGGAGCTTTTCTGTGACGCCTTCACCTTGGATAATGGCGGAAATAAAGGTGCCTTCTTTTGGGTTTTGAACTTTTATGCTTAGGCCTTTCCCTAAGGCTTTTGGAAGTGGAATTCTACGTGTTGCTCCAGAAGCAGGGTCTTGGACTAAGGCAACATACTCCGCTCGCTGGGGAGTGAATTCAAGTTTGCCAAGACCGGCAGCGTTGGTGGTAAAGGATACGCCTTCCTCACCATCCATACTGCCCTGCAGCACAAGGGGAGTCCCGTCAGGGAATACTGCCCGAACTGCCACTGTGGATTTCTTTCCCAAAATCCAATTTCCACCTTCCGGTAAAAACTGGATGTCTGCAGCCTCCAAAGAGTAGGGGAGTTTGAGTTTGTGTGTGACCTGGTACCCTGGACTTTCTTCGAAGGATAGTGCGAGGTGTTGCGCAGGATGGGGTGCGTTGGCAATGGAGAAACCAAATTCTGCGGTGCCCTGTGCATTGAGTTGAATGGTCTGAGCATGCAGTTCGGCATCCCCAGCGATGGCTTGCAAACTGATTTGTGCATTGCTCAAGGGTTCACCCAGTGCATTGACCGCTTCCAAGGTGACTTGGTAGCGGACTCTCGAATTTTCTAGTCGCACCTCGCTGAATCGGACCGTAGGTAGAAACGCTCCACCGAGCCCGTCCACCACCTGTATTTGTTGGCTGAAAAAATAAGCTTCACCAAAATTCCGCATCCAGGTAGTGTAAGCTTTGAGCTGGTAGGTTCCCGTCTTTCCAAAGTTTGGAATCTTGAAATCCCCCATACCACGCCCATTTTCAAGAGCAATGATTTTTTGAGCCACTTTTAAGCCATCTCCATCAAAAAGGTCCACATAGAGGGTTTTGCTCATTGGGCTGGGTAGCTGCGCTCCTCCTGCCACTAGGTAGGCTGAAAACCATAGGTCATCCCCTAGCGTGTAGGTGAATTTGTCGAGGTGGAGGTAGGCTTTCTCCACTGGAAATTCTTCCTGGGAGCTCTTAAAATAGGTTTGAATTTGTGTTGGAAGTCCTTCTTGAGCTAGGGTAGGAACCGAAAAAATCAGAAGACTTAGTGAAAAAATTAGGGATTGGATAGCTCGCATTGAAAATTTGGAATGGTATAGTGTTGTATACCGATTTTGGTAGATTAGGGTTGCCTCAAGCGTTAGTATCCGAGGATTGAAGTTGGGCTACTTCATTTTTATTGGCAAGTTGCCCGCAGGCGGCGTCTATGTCCTGACCTCTCGACTTGCGTACCTTGGCGATGATGCCTTGACCTTCCAGTACGCGGACGTACATGTCCACGGCCTCTTGGGATGCCTGTCTGAATTCTCCTTCATCAATGGGATTGTATTGAATAAGATTCACCTTGGAAGGGATGATCTTACAAAACTTGGCAAGTGCTTTGGCATGCCGCTCGTCGTCGTTGATTCCTTCCCAGATGACATATTCATAGGTGACTTTTCGCTTGGTACGGGCGTACCAAAAGGATAGGGCTTCGGCCAAATCTTCCAGCGGGTTCACCTCGTTGATCGGCATCAGCCGGGAACGGGTCTCGTTGATCGCAGAGTGGAGGGAGATGGCCAGGTTAAATTTTACCTCATCCTCGGCCATTTTCCGAATCATTTTTGGGATACCTACCGTGGAAAGGGTGATTCTGCGGGGAGCCATGCCCAAGCCCTCCGGGGAGGTGATTTTATCGATGGCATCGATCACATTGGCATAGTTTAGCAAGGGCTCTCCCATACCCATAAAGACAATGTTGGTCAGGGGCCGTTGAAAATAGGTTTCCGCTTCATCTTTGATGGCGACTACCTGGTCGTAGATTTCATCGGAATTCAGATTTCGCATGCGCTTCAATCGCGCCGTAGCGCAAAAGTTGCAATCCAAGCTGCATCCTACTTGCGAAGAAATGCAGGCCGTAATCCGTTTGGTGGTCGGGATAAGCACAGACTCAACGATCTTGTCATCGAAGAGTTTCACTGCATTTTTGATGGTGCCATCGCTGCTGTGCTGCATCAGGTCCACTCGGATGTGGTTGATGGTAAAGTGGGTTTTGAGTAGCTCGCGAGTGGAAAGAGAGATATTGCTCATCTCATCGAAATTCTTCAGCGACTTATGCCAAAGCCATTCGTAGACTTGCTTGGCACGGAACTTTTTTTCTCCCTGTTCCAGAAAGAATTCTTCCAGTTCGGGCAAGGTTAATTTACGGATGTCTTTTTTCTGAAGTTCCACGGTATAAAGGTAGGAATTGAATTTGGGAAAGCAGACAGGAATGGGGGATGGCGTTCAAAATTAATGGGGCGATGCAATCTGTTTAAATTGCGAGTTTCCTTCTTCCTTTTCTTGGAAAAAGAAGGGGATTCAAGAACATATCCCTTATTTTTGTAGGGAAAATTCTAACCCCTTCCTATGCGCCAATCTTGGTGGAAATTTCTGACTGTAGGGCTATTGATGTACACGCTCGTTGGCGGGCTGCTGCTAGAGGCTCCTCGGCTTCCAATCTTGAATGAGACTATCCGTGCGCTCCATTTTCATGTGACCATGTGGTTTGGGATGATTTTAATGCTTGTCGTTGCAGCATGGCATAGCGTGAAGTATTTGAGAAGCAATGACTTGAAGCACGATGACATGGCTTTGGAGTTTACCAATGCGGCGATTTTGTTTGGTGTACTGGGCATTGCTACGGGTATGCTTTGGGCCAAGTTTACCTGGGGAGATTATTGGAGTGGTGATCCCAAGCAGAATGCTTCTGCTATCGGTTTACTGATGTACTTTGCCTATTTAATTTTGAGAGGCAGTCTTTCAGATGCTCAGCAGCGCGGGAGAATTGCTGCGGTGTATAATCTTTTTGCTTTCGCTGCCTTCATTCCCTTGATATTTGTATTGCCTAGACTTACGGATAGTTTGCACCCAGGTAATGGGGGCAATCCAGGCTTCAATGCCTACGATTTGGACTCCAAACTCCGACTTGTTTTTTATCCTGCGATTATCGCTTGGACACTTTTGGGAACTTGGATCGCCACTGTTCGTGTTCGTATCCGTAGGATAGAGCGAGAAGTGGAGGAAAATCTTGTAAATGATTAATCGATGAAAAAAATAGTTGTATTCCTGTTGGTACTTTTTTCTTTTGCCGCACAGGCTCAAGAGAAAATCGCCGTAACTGCTGCTGATTACAGCAACAATGAAGTAGAGATGGCTGATGTCATGCGAAGTGAAGGGAAAATATATGTGTTGGTGGGAATCATTGTGTTGATTTTCATTGGCTTGTTAATCTATGTGATTCAAACAGATCGTCGGGTTTCCAAGTTGGAAAAAGTAGGACAAACTAAATAGGGATTTGGCATGAAGAAGGGACATATAATTGCCTTAGGAATTATTGCTGTAGCCATTGCAATCATCCTCAGCTCGATTGGAGATGCAA
>CANHCD010000253.1 GCA_947458795.1 Cyclobacteriaceae bacterium
TCTCGGTAGGCTCCAAAAAATGCTTCCGCTTGCGCCCTACCCGTGGCGTTGATAGGCGCATCAATGCCGCTTCCTTGAACTACCCCCTGTAAATTGTAGTCCGTTTGCCCATGACGGAGCAGGTAAATTTTTTTTAGGTTCAACTTTCTTTAATTTTGTCCAGCACCCAAAGAAACTGGTTTTAACCCAAATATTCATGGTTTTTCTTTCCCTTCCCAGCCTTGAGCAACTAAACACCATCCGCGTACATACGATGGTGGACCATATCGGCTTGGAATTCACGGGAATAGGGGAAGATTTTTTGGAGGCAACTTTACCCGTCGACCATCGAACCATACAGCCTATGGGCTTGTTACACGGAGGTGCCAATGTGGTACTTGCCGAAACCTTGGGATCGGTGGCTGCGTCCTTGACCCTAGATCGAAGCAAACAGGATTGTGTAGGACTAGAAATCAATGCCAACCACCTGAGGGCTGTGAAGTCGGGTAAGGTAAAAGGCACTGCAAGACCCGTCCATTTGGGGAAATCCACCCAGGTATGGGAAATAAAAATTGTCAACGAGGCCGATCAACTCTGCTGCATCAGCAGGATTACGATGGCCATCTTGGATAAAAAATGAATGTAACGGAAGTAGGTAAGGCGATTTCTTTGGAGGAGGTACTGGATGTTTTCCTGGGGGAAGGCCTGGCTTCTGGAGGATCCTTTGCGCTTTGGCGGAAGCCCAATTCTTCCCAGCTCGCATACATTCAAGATTTTAGCCAAAGTCCAAGACGCGTTTCCCTGCAACTCGAGGATCTTCCGGCTGGATTCATCGTTCACCCATTTGCCGATCAAGAAGACAAAAAAGCATTTTTTATTCAAGGCGATCGTTACGAGAAACTTTCCCTTGACAACTCACTGAATCAAGAAGATTTGCCCCAATGGATACAGGCAAGTCGTGATTCCCTACCCGCTACCGACCTCAAAAAACAAATTTCTGCCCATTTAAGTAAGCTCCCTCTACAAGCAAATGCAGCAGCTGGTCAAGAAAAGGCCCATTTCTTACAGTTGGTAGCTAAAGGCATTCAGGAGATTGACGCAGGTAGGTTGGAAAAGATTGTGGCTGCGCGCACCAAGATGATTCCACTCCCAACTGAATTTGATTTGGGCAAAACCTTGGCCAAGCTCCTTTCCAGCTACCCGCATTCCTTTGTCAACTTTTTTCATCTACCGGGCATAGGCACCTGGATGGGCGCCAGTCCTGAAGTACTGATTGAAACCAAGGGAGACTACTTCTACACCATGTCGCTTGCGGGCACGCAGCCTGCGCAGGGGGACAATCCACTGAAATCTGCTGCCTGGACTCAAAAAGAAATTGAAGAGCAGGCATTAGTCAGCCGCTACATCGTGGATTGCTTCAAAACGATCCGATTGCGGGAATACGAAGAGCATGGTCCCAAAACCGTTCTTGCCGGCAACCTACTTCACCTGCGTTCCGACTTCCGCGTGAATACCCAAACTACAGGGTTTTCCAACTTAGGGAGCGTGATGCTTGGACTCCTCCACCCTACTTCGGCCGTTTGTGGGATGCCTCGGAAAGAGGCCTTAGCTTTCTTGAACACCGAAGAAGGATGGGATCGCAATTTCTATGCAGGATTTCTGGGACCTGTGGGCATCGAGCAAGAAACCTCCATTTACGTGAATCTCCGGACGGCAAGTCTCGGTAAGGAGCATGCCCTACTCTATGCTGGTGCGGGGGTGACAGAGGATTCGGTACCCGAAAAAGAATGGGAGGAAACCGAACTGAAATGCCAAATCATCGGTAAGTTTATCCAAAATCCAGACGCTTGATCCTCCAACCCATCCTCGATTTAGTGGCCATTTGTGCCGCACAGGGCATTCGACAGGTCGTTCTGTCTCCGGGATCGCGCTGTGCCCCATTGACTTTGGCCTTTGCTCGGCATCCGGAGATGGAAGTGCGGACAATCGCAGATGAACGGTCCGCTGCATTTATTGCCTTGGGCATGGCCCAGCAACTGAAGGAGCCCGTAGTCTTAGTATGCACCTCTGGATCTGCAGCGCTCAACTATTTTCCTGCAATCGCAGAAGCCTTTTTTCAGCAAATCCCCCTGCTCCTGCTCACCGCAGACCGGCCTCCGGAATGGGTGGACCAATGGGATGGGCAAACGATCTTTCAAGAGGAAGTCTATGGAAAGCACGTGAAAAAAAGTTTCCGCTTTCCGGATACATTTGCTCACCCAGATCAGGTGCGGCATGCTCACCGAATCAGCAACGAGGCCATCCTAATTAGCCGGCAGTATCCTGCTGGACCAGTGCATATCAACATTCCTTTGCGGGAACCTTTTTATCCTGAGGAGGGAGAAACCTTTCATTTCCCTAAGCACCCTCCTGTAGTAACTCTAGAATCTTCAGAGGTACGATTAAGCGATGGGGCATTGGAGAAGTTGAAATCTGAACTGACCAGTTTCCGACGCATCCTGCTCGTTCCTGGACAACAAGCCTCCAATCCTGCCTTGCTTGCCCTCATCGAGCGCTTGGCGCAAAATTCACAGGCGGTCATCGTAGCGGATAGCCTATCCAACCTCCAAGGAAAGGGTACCATTACCTTGCATGACCATTGGTTGGGAAGGGAAGAACTTCATGCCGCGCTAGCACCCGACCTGGTGATCAGTTTTGGTAAATCCATTATTTCCAAATCCCTCAAGCTTTTCCTTCGCAAGCACGACATACAACATTGGCATATTCAGCCCGATGGGCAGGCCAAGGATACCTACGCAGGACTTACACGGATCTTGGGGTCCGAGCCTTTGTCATTTTTGACTTGGCTGACCACGCAACTTCCTCCTTTGGAATCCGATTATGCGCAGCGTTGGCAGCTGCTGGAAGAGCAGATTGCAACTATCCTCCCTAAAGCCTTGAAGGAAGTGGAGTTTGGAGAATATCGGGCAGTGAAACAGGTCTTGGATGCCGTGCCTGCAAACGGGCAATTGCATGTAGCCAATTCCATGGCGATCCGGTACCTGAATTTTTTGGGGAAAAGAACACAAGAAGTCTATTGCAATCGTGGCACTTCAGGCATCGATGGAAGCAACAGTACGGCGGTAGGTGCAAGTTTGATTTCCCAGGAGCCAGTAACTCTGCTTACCGGAGACATGGCCTTTTTCTACGATCGAAATGCCTTTTGGCATAATTACCGCATACCAAACTTGCGGGTAATTGTGCTCAACAACCATGCAGGCGGGATATTCCGATTGATCGATGGACCTGCTCGGCAACCCGAGTTGGAAGAGTTTTTTGAGACCAAACAATCCTTGAGCGCTAAGTCGCTTGCTTCAGAATATGGGTTTCACTATGCATCAGTGACTACTTCGGAGGAACTGGAGTCTGCCCTAGTAAAGTTTTACGAACCCAGCCATCAGCCCAAAATCATAGAAATTACTAGCAGCAGTCCTAGGAATGCCGACATCCTCAAAAAAATAAAAGGAAGCATTTCTGCTTCCTTCGTTAACTAGAGCGATTGACTTAAGTTCCTATTTTTTCTGAAATACACGAATGTAATCCACTTTCATTTCCTGAGGGAAAACTGTAGTTCCGTCGGGCATACCGGGCCAAGTACCACCCACTGCGACATTTAGGATGAAGAAGAAGGGTTTCTGAAATTCATTCA
>CANHCD010000254.1 GCA_947458795.1 Cyclobacteriaceae bacterium
CTGATGAAGGAACTCGATTATGGAAAGGGCTATAAGTACTCCCATGATTTTCCTGATAATTTTGTTGCTCAGGAGTTCCTCCCAGAGGAAATAAAAGGGAGGCTCCTCTATGACCCTGGAGACAACGCTCGCGAAAAAGAACTGCGCAGCTTCCTCTCGAAAAGGTGGAAAGGGAAGTATGGGTATTAGCGGTAATTTAATAGGTTGAATGTATGTTAGTCTATAGTTATGGCATATGATAAACGCTTCTTTTTTACCTAGTATTTTTTTGCACTTATTTTCAGCTTTTTCATCAGTAACGGAATAAAAAAAAGGTTTGCAATTCAATTGGCTGAGCTGTGGCCCGTGGTCAGCCTGCAGATCGTGGTCTGTCATCTATCGACGATTTCCGAAGCAGTAAAGCCTCCTACTTAGCCACTGGTAGGATTGCTGATTATCAAATAATTAAATTCATCAAAAAGTAGAAACGAAATTTTTTTATTCAAAATATCAAAACTATATTTAAAAACTATACTAAAAACTAAATAAGTAGGATCATGGGTGAATTTAAGAGTCCTTCAGAAAAACAAAGTCAAAAAGCTACGCCAGCTAAAAAATCGCAAGAAACTAGCAGTGTAGGCGAAGCGGATTTCTTAGATTCCAGATCCAGTACTTTTCAACTTAAAAAATTCCAAGAGGCTGCACAAGATAGTGGCAGAGGAAGTGGCATAAGCTCACTTCAATCCAAATCCTCTAATCATACAGGCACTTCCCGTGTTGCTCAACTTCAAGGAATGAGTGATACTCGAACTGCTTCCGCGCAACCCGGATTAATTCAAAAAAAGGAGAATAAAACAGGAATTCCAGACGGCTTGAAAGCTGGTATGGAATCTGTTTCTGGATTGTCACTTAATGATGTATCCGTACATCGCAACTCAGATAAGCCAGCCCAACTTCAGGCACACGCCTATGCTCAAGGGACAGATGTGCATTTGGCCCCTGGTCAAGAAAAACACTTGCCTCATGAGTTAGGTCATGTGGTCCAGCAAAAGCAAGGAAGAGTAGCACCAACAACTCAGTTGAAAGGAAAAGTACCTGTCAATGACAGCCCCTCCTTAGAGAAAGAAGCAGATATGCTAGGCGCCAAGGCTAAGAGTCTTGGAGCTAGTGCAGAAGTATCCCAGCTAAAAGCAATGGAGGAGGAAGAACCAGTTCAGGGCAAATTTGTAGGGACGGCACAGCGAAAAGCAGCGGAGGAGGAAGAACCATTGCAGGGTAAGTTTGAAGGAACTGCACAGCGAAAAGCAGCAGAAGAGGAAGAAGTCTTGCAAGGTAAGTTTGACGGAACCATACAGCGGAATGCAGTGGAGGGAGTAGCAGCGCCAGCAGCCGCGGAACCAGAGGCTGAAAAACAAGCCGTTACCACAGATACAGTTTCAATCGGAGGATTTACGATAACGTATACAAATGATCCAAACGAGAAAAAACAATCCATTTCAGGTGAGTATGAAGATTCTGATTGGTCCATATCAGGAGAAAGGGAGCTTAAGGATGAGGCAAAAAATATATGGGAATACACCATAACTGGTGGTACTCCTGCGAGTTTAACATCTCCACCTCTAGGATTTGACCTGACTATAGGTGTAATTCCATTAGGTGTACCAGGACTTTCAGCGACGATTGGTTTAGCTGGATCTCTTGAAGCTAGTGCATCTGGTTCAGGTTCAATCAAATTCCTTTCTGATGGCAATACAATTACAAACCCTTCTGCCTATGGTTCATTAACAGCAGGTGTTGAAGCAAGTGTAACCCTTAGTGGCGGGGTCACCGCAGGTGTTCCTGGTCTTATAGGAGTCACAGGAGGAGCTTATGGTAGGTTGACTGGCAAAATCGAGGGTAATTTAGACCTTAAACCTACAGCAGCCGGAATTAAGATGGATAGCACATTGTCTGGTGAACTTAGTGGAGAAGCAGGCGTCTTTGCGGAAGCCAATGCACTCTGGTATACCAAGAGAGCAGAACTGCCGCTATGTGAAGGGAAATTTGGTGAGTTTGAAGGAACCAAAACAGATCTTCCATTTAGCGCTGCAGGATTCAAGGAATTGGCAAGTATAAGCACTTACAACTTTAAGAGAGACGCTGGCGACGATGGAAAAGCTGCAAAAGAACGTGAAAAAGCAGCCGGAGAGGTTAAAGAAGAAGCAGTAGAAGCGCAAAAAGCTGAAGTAGCAAAAGGAAAAGAGAAAAAACCTTGGTACCGTTGGTAGTAACTCCAAAGTCAAAATAGCTTAATCAGAATTAATTAAATTAAATCCACATGCTTCGGTTTTCCAATGGGTTATTAATGAATGGAGGTGTTGGTATTGACGGAAAAGGCTTCTTTCAATTTCAAGGCGACAATTTATCTTTAGAAACCAACACTGGGGATTGGCATTTAGATGAAACCATAGTTTCATCTAGAATGTGGTGGCAAAATTTTCCTGCGACGTTTAACACGTTTAAGAAGCCCGTCTCTGATGCAATCTATTTTAAGCTTATCGCTAAGCTGAATGGGATTTTTCCAGTTTTGCCACCTCATCCGGTTTTAGTTAATGGAGCTTTGGATGAAGCTAAAAGAATCTTTCCTGGTATAAGTGATGAATCGAATGCGCTTTTCAAGGATTTTATGCATTTTCTGAATTACGAGTTCAACCTTTTTGAAACGCTTAATGAACCAGCAGTAATGGGTTCTTTTTCAGACGATTTAGGTCCTTTTATGATTGGTGTATCTGGAAATGATTTTGTACTGCCTCCCGAGATCCCTACGCTACACAGTGCTCCAGAGATCTGGGGTTACCTAACCTGGATCATTAACAATTATTTCGCAGGTCCCTATCCAAACACTCCAGAATTTGACAAGTTAAAGGGAAAACGTTTTGAATGGGGAAACCTAGAACTATCCGATAGTCTGAAAAATGAAAAAATTGAGGGATTAGTTTATTTTTTTATCGCCAAGTATATCCTTATTTACGAGGCTTGGGCAAATAAATCAAACAATCCATTATCCTTTGCCATTGCAGTAAATTTGATTCAAAAAAATGAAGAGCGTCCTTGGCAATATTTATATTAATATTTTTGTTGACCAAAAATCACCAGTACACTCGATTTCTTCAGACTTCAAAAATACCAACAATCAATTCTGAATATTTGATTTTCCATCAAGTCTGCAATTCATTTAGAAACTAAAAAGCCCCGAAAAAATTCGGGGCTTTTTAGTTAAAGGAAATCAAAGAATTTTTTACCTGCTAATTTACTCGTTTGGTAATCTAGTGTATTTTTTGAGTATCTCTAAAACTTTATCGAGAGGCAGGGCGTCAATCTTGCGCCCATTGTATCCCGTGGTGGTTTTGGCAGCGAACAGGGAATTTACAATAGCTTCTTCTGTAGCTTCTATGGCCGACATGAATACTTGCGAAGTGAAATCATTGTGCAGATATCCTGATTGAATTACCTGCTGGGTGGGCTGATGTGGAACACGCAAGCTCTCGGCAGTAGAAAAGGCAATTACATAATCCCCGCTTCCGTTAGATGCAATTCCACCCGTCTTAGCCATACCCATAAAAGCACGCTTTGCCAAACGTTCCAGATTTCTTGAATCTAAGGGTGCATCAGTAGCTACGATGATCATGCA
>CANHCD010000255.1 GCA_947458795.1 Cyclobacteriaceae bacterium
AAAGTAGGTTGGGTGCTCCAAAATCAATTTGAGCGACATGTATCCACCATTAGAGCAGCCGCCTACATAGATGCGAGTAGGATCAACCATTGGATTCTTAGCTACAAAATCTTGAATCAAGGCAAACACGGCTGCATTGTAAATGTCGTTCGTTTGTCCGCGGGTCATGCCTTCACCTGCATTCATCCAGAAAGTGGGCGTTTGTGGCGCCAAAACGAAGGCACCTTCCCCAAATAGGGTTTGAATCTCAGGCGAAGCATAGTTGAAGGCCTTGTTGCCCATCAATGCGATGGTCGGATCAGTTCCTCCCTCTCCTCCACCGTGCAGCCAGATGATCAAAGGTGTTTTGCCGGTCGGTTCTTTCGGTGAAAAAGCGCCATAAGTCAAGGTAGTTCCCTGATGAGTAAAGGTTCCGGATAGGTCAAATTCATCCACGATAGGACGCACTCGGCCTTTTTCCTGATTCCAGGTAGCCCCTGTTTTACCATGAATGACTGTGACCCCATAGTCAATCCAGACGTTTGAAGCACGGTTGCCCATACGCATGTACTGAATGCCTGACCCTAAAGGATTTACAGGACTTACAGCCAAAACCAAAGTCAAATGGGGTCCATTTTCCACCCGATTCCCCTTATCGTCAGAGGAATAGGTATAAATCACGGTTCGCTTCCCGGAAGTTTGCGCGGCAGGAATTTCCCCATCCTTGGAACTTCGGGTCACAAATACCTCAAAATCTGCTGTACTAGTTTCTTTGGTGAGTTGAGCCCCATGCAAGACTACCTTGCTTACGGCTGGTCCCCAATCGAATCCTTCGATAACTAAGGTGTAGGTTCCTGGACTTGCTGCAGGTGCAGCAGCCCACAAAAGGGTGGAATTCAAAAGAAAAAGTAGGAGTGCTAGAATCTTTTTCATGGATAGGTACCGGTTTATGTAAAAACTAATGACTAGAAATATTGAAATAAATGTGCGAAAAGGCTGCAAAAATTATGCAGTCGGCGAAAAAGGAAAGTTAAAGCGGGATTTGCATCCATTATGGAAAAAACCACATGCCTCCAATTTCCAATTAGAAGGATAGCCGCTCACATCCCCAACTATGGGAAAATTAAAATACGCAGAAGGAGACGAATTTACTCGTAGCGCAAGGACTCGATAGGATCCAGTTTGCTCGCTTTGTAAGCAGGAATGTATCCCGCTAACAAGCCCACCACAATACAAATCAAAAATGAGAGAATCATCCACAGCCAAGGCACGAGGAATCCTCCTGGGCCAATAAAATTGGCAATCACGTTGCCAATCAAAATTCCGAGCACCATGCCAAAAATCCCTCCAATCACACAAATTGTAATTGCTTCCATTAAGAATTGCTGCCGGATTAGAAGTGGGGTTGCACCCAATGCCTTACGAATCCCAATCTCACGAGTTCGCTCGGTCACCGATACCAACATGATATTCATCAAACCAATAGCAGCACCCAGCAAGGTAATGAAGCCAATACCAAAGCCGCCGATGCGTAGGTAGCCTGCCACTTCCTCCAAGCTTTCGGCTACGGACTCACTCTTGGCCAATTCGAAAGAATCCTCCTGTGCCACGCGATCCTGTCGGATCTTGCGCATGATTCCTGTGGCCTGGCCCATCTCGTAATCAATCTTTCCGGGATCAGAGGCCACGCCTGTGATGCGGTAGTTGAAGGTTCCACGAAAGTCCAATCGAGCAGCATTGTCAATAGGAATCAAAATTTGCCGGTCGGCACCCTGATCCTGCCCTACTCCTCCCTGCTTATCCAATACCCCAATGATGGTGTACGGTTTTCCAAAAATGGTCAAGGTTTGGTTGATGGCCTCTTCGCCGCCTGTAAAAAGTGTTTCTTCGAGTTCCTTCCCGATGATGGCCACGCTATTGCCGTAACGAACTTCCATCTGAGAAAAATTACGTCCCTCCAACAACTTCATCGCTTTGATCGAAAGGTAATTTTCGTCTCCTCCGCGCACGCGGATGTTGGGATTGGTCTTTTTGGAACCCCGTTTGATTTCGGCGATGCCGGAAACCGTGGTAAATACGGTAGATATCCCGATGGACGCATAATCTTCCTTGAAACTTACTGCCTCTCGGAAGGTAATGGGCGGATAGGTTTTTTCAGTTTTGCCTTCTTGCACAACCCTGCCTCCACTGGAACCACTATTTCTGATGTCAAAGGAATTGGCACCTAAGCCTGCAAAACTCTCCGCAATCTGCGCCTTGATCCCATCAATCGCGGTGAGCATCCCCACCAAGGAGGAGATTCCGATAGCGATGATGGCTCCTGTCAATACCGTTCTGAGTAGGTGTAACCTTACCGAGGTGAGCGCTTCGCGGACATTTTCGATCAAATTCATGGAATGTTCATTTTGGAACAGCTAGCGCAGATATTCTCGCTAGTTGGCCTTAAGTATATGTAAAAATGCGAATTCATGGCAAGTTACTGGGGATTTTTAAGGAGAACGGAAATTTGGCTCACTTTTTAAACTCCACGGCACAAGACTTTTACACGCGAGAGCCAAGAGACTTGGCTTATTTTCTAACATTTTTATTTTTTCACGCAAAGAAAAAAAATAGATCTCGCAAAGAAGGGGAGCCGCAAAGAAAATATCCCTTAGCGGCTTGGCACCTTTGCGCCTTTGCGTGAAGAAAAAAAGAATATCTCCCCGTCCGCCGCGGCGGACTGGGCAGGCAGCAAAGAAGAAGAGCCGCGAAGATCAAGACCCTTTGCGGCTTTGCCTCTCTGCGCCTTTGCGTGAACAAAAAAAGAATGTCTCGCAAAGCCGCGAAGACGCAAAGAAATCTAACTGCTCTTTGTCTCTTGTTTCTCGTCTCTTGCTTCTAGGTACTTGCTACTTTATTTAATGTCGAATGTCAAACGCCGAATGAAGAATGAAGAAGTGGGGGACGTAACTGGTACATTGTACTTCGTACTTGGTACATGGTACTTGGTACAATCCTTAGTCAAACAAATACCAACTAATCCCAAGATCCAAGAACGAGCGGTAGCCGGTGTAGTCTGGAGTGACGAAATAGCCCTCCTGGGCCATCAAACCAGCATTCAGGTGATTGTACTTGAATAGTACACGAGTTCGGTTGATTCGGAAATCTAAGAATAGGTCCAACACAGGATAGCCCTGTACCTCAAAACTGTTTTGCAGGTGAAACTGCTGCAGGGAAGGCTGGTAGGCATCTGCGAAAAAGGAAGAACGAAACCGCACATCCACTCCCATCTGTACGTACACATTGTCATCAAAAAGCGGCCCGTCAAAGTACACCTTCGTGTTGTTGTACCAAGCTGGAATTCGAAGCACATCTGCCGACTCCCCGCTCACCTTGGTATAGATCAGCTCGGAATCGATTCGAAATTTCTTCCCTACCGGAATGGAAGCCTTTAGCGCTGGCATCAACAAAAACGCTTGACCAGCAGCCTGCTGTGCCTTCATATCTGTTCCTAGAAAGACGTAATTATTGATTCGGGTCAGCGTTAAACTGGGACGCAACTGGATTTTTTTCAATGGAACTTTAACGCTTCCTTTGATCTGATCCACCCCGATATCGCTAAAGTCGTTGCTCCACTCCCGGTGATTGCCGCGGTACTGCTGGTGAAATAAACTCGGTTTGTACAGGGCC
>CANHCD010000256.1 GCA_947458795.1 Cyclobacteriaceae bacterium
TACCCGAAAGGTGTACAAACTCGAAGACTACATCACCATTGGCCACATTGAGTTGATGAATATTGTGATCATTATCACAGGATCCATTGTAGGTATTGCATACATCACCGAATTCTTTATCGCTTGGTATTCAGGGGTAGAGGCAGAACAATATGCATTTATCAACAGAGCTACTGGACCTTATTGGTGGGCCTACTGGTCTATGATGACTTGTAATGTGATCTCACCACAACTTTTCTGGATCAAAAAGATCAGAACTTCTATTGTTGCAACTTTTGCCTTGTCGATTGTAGTGAACATCGGGATGTGGTTTGAGCGATTTGTAATTATCGTGACCTCCTTGCACCGCGATTACCTTCCTTCTTCTTGGGCGATGTTCTACCCAACTTGGGCGGATGTAGGGGTTTACCTATTCACCTTTGGTTTATTCTTTACGCTATTCTTCTTGTTTGCCAAGTTCTTCCCTGTGATCAACATGGCTGAGGTGAAGTCTGTATTGAAGTCATCCTCTGAAAAAGCACACAAATAATCATGGAAAGAGATACTCATTTTATTTTAGGAGTCTACGACGATGAGGACGTATTGCTCCATGCAGTTGAAAAGGTTAGAGGCAGCGGTGTAAAGATCCACGAAGTATATTCTCCTTATCCAGTTCACGGATTGGAGCATGTTCTCGGTTACAAGCGAAGCAAACTACCAATTGCAGCATTTCTATTTGGCATGTTGGGAACTAGCTTGGCATTGACCATGCAGCTCTACATGATGAGGTTTGACTGGCCGATGATTATCGGGGGTAAAGATTTTGCAGCTTTCCCAGATTTTGTACCTGTTTCCTTTGAAATGACAGTATTGTTAGCCGCTTTTGGTATGGTGGGGGTCTTTTTGATTACTTCCAACTTGAAGCCTTGGGCACAGCCTCGAATTTTTGATGTGAGAAGTACAGATGACAAGCACATCATGGCCATTGATTTGGCAAATAACAGCAGTTTAGATTTGGACAAGATCACAGAGATCTTGAACGAATCTGGTGCTACTGAAGTGAATAAGAAAAGTTTTGAATAGAATAAACGTAGCTATGAAAATTACGAACGCATCACTATTCGCAGGTTCTGTACTAGCCCTCTCCTTGTTGGCTGGATGCAAAGCTGGAGGTGAAAATCCGGGGCTGGAATATGCGCCTCAGATGTATCACGCTGTTGGTTACGAACCATTATCACAAATTAAAGATGAAGCACAGGGTTCTTGGCTTTCCACTCGTGAAGATGGGAAAGGTGAATTCTTCAATTCCAACGTAAACAATCCTCATGGCATGAACATGAGAGAACCTGTAGCAAATACGGTTCCTAGAAACAAGCAAGGGTATCTTCCGCACCGATTGCAACAGTTTGAATTGGATAAAGCTGCCCTAATTCCTAGTCCTTTTGCTGCCTCTGAGCAGGTGCTTAAGGATGGGGAGAAACTCTATCTTCAGTATTGCAATGCTTGTCATGGCAAAGGTGGAGAAGGAGATGGTTTAGCTGGCGCAGTAATCGGCGGTGTTGCTAACCTGAAAGGGGGCGCTTACGTGAATCTTCCAGAAGGCCATATTTTCCATGTTATTACTAAAGGAAAAGGAAGAATGGGGGCTCATGGCTCTCAAATCCCTGCCGAAAGTAGATGGAAAATTGTCCACTATGTTAAACAAGTTATCCAAGGTCAGTCTGTCGCTGCCGATTCAATTCCTGCAGCAGATTCTACCGCGGTAGTACCAGTAAATCCAGCTAAGTAATCATGGCTCATCACGGCGAACATCACTATAATTTGGATCAGCGATTTGATTTCACTGCTTCCATCAAAAAATCAATCTTGACCGTCCTGGTCTTGGGTGCAGTTTTACTAGGAATCGGGGTGGTCATGGCGATGACTGGCGGGCATCATGAAGAAGGTGCTGAGGCTGGAACGCATGCTTTCCACTGGTATGAAAGATTGTATGCAAGCATTTGGGTCAATAACGTGTTCTTTTCGGGAATAGCGATTATTGGAGTTTTCTTCTTTGCGATCCAATTTGCTGCTCAGGCAGGCTGGTCTGCACCTATTTTAAGAGTCATGCTTTCCCTAGGTAGTTGGTTGCCAATTGCGGGCGTATTGATGCTTGCCACTTTCTTTGTGGCCAATCATGACTTGTTCCACTGGACGCATTCCTACCTTTTTGATAAAAACGATCCTCAATACGATAAAATCATTGACGGCAAAGGAGCATTTTTCTTTTGGCCTATGGAGAAGGGTACCTTTCCCGTGTTCTACATCGCTAGAATGGTGATCTTCTTTGGATTTTGGGTGTTTTTCTTCAACAAGTTTAAGCAGATATCAGAGCAAGAAGATCAATTGGGTGGTTCAAACCACTGGTACAAGATGAGAAGCTGGTCAGCTTTCTTCCTTATTTTCTTCGCAGTGTCTTCTTCCATGTCCGCTTGGGACTGGGTGATGTCCATTGATACGCACTGGTTCTCCACGCTATTTGGCTGGTATGTATTCGCTTCTTGGTTTGTATCTGGCCTTTCGGTTATTACCTTGATTGTACTCTTCCTAAAAGGCAAGGGTTACCTCGAGATGGTGAATGAAAACCACGTGCATGACCTAGGTAAATTTGTATTTGGTTTCTCTATTTTCTGGACCTACCTCTGGTTTTCTCAGTTTTTGTTGATTTACTATGCAAACATCCCTGAGGAGACGGTGTATTTCGTTGAGCGTCTAGAAAGTGATATTTATGGACCTTTTGTTTTTGTTAATTTAGGGTTGAACTTCTTCCTTCCATTTTTAGTTTTGATGACTAGAGATGCTAAGAGACATGGTGTGTTCCTTAAATTAGTTTGTTCTATTCTTTTGGTTGGCCATTGGATTGATTTCACTTTGATGGTTCAGCCAGGCACATTAGGTCACAATGGTGGTATTGGTTTTATGGAGTTAGGAATGCTATTGGTGTATGGTTCTTCTTTTGCTTTCGTCGTGCTAGGAGCTTTAGCAAAGCGGAATTTAATTGCGAAGAACCACCCAATGCTAGAAGAGAGTTACAATCATCATATTTAATTATTCATCCAAAAAAGTAAGTTATGTACGGGTTTCTTATTGGAGTAGGGGTTCTTTTATTACTATCTGTCGTTTGGATGGTATATCGGATACAAACCCTAGTATCGGTTGTTAAAGGGTCGGATAGAAAACTTGAAACCACCAGCAACAAGGTAAATGCTTTCTTATTCATCGTTTTTTTGGTAGGAACTGGGGCTTTGATGACTTGGTATTCTATCAAAGAATTCGATAACTACCAGTTGCCAGTAGCGTCTGAGCATGGAGTTATCACGGACGAGTTGTTTTGGATTTCTATGGCAGTTACGGGTGTCGTATTTTTGATCACTCACGTGTTGCTTTTTGTTTTTCCTTATGTCTATCAGTACAAGGAAAATAGAAAAGCGGTTTTTTATCCAGACAATCACAAGTTGGAAATCATTTGGACTGCGGTACCTGGTGTGGTATTGGCAGGTTTGGTGATTTCAGGCTGGATGGCCTGGTCCGACATTACTGCACCTGCGCCTGAAAAAGCGCATGTAGTAGAGATTATGGGCTATCAGTTTGCTTGGGATGTCCGTTATCCTGGAAAGGACA
>CANHCD010000257.1 GCA_947458795.1 Cyclobacteriaceae bacterium
ACCTGCAAGAAGCGCAAGGGAAAAAACTTCCTCTGGGGATTTTCTATCGGTTTTCAAGTTTTTGACCTTGATTCAAAAATGAATAACCGCAACCTGTTTTTGGCACATTTGGCGCAAACCACGGACTTTCCCCTCGCAATCGAGGTGGTAAAAGCCGAAGGGGTCTACCTCTACGGACCCAATGGGGAGCGCTACGTGGACCTTATTTCTGGAATAGGCGTCAGCAACGTAGGCCATCGCCATCCCAAAGTGACCGAAGCCATCCACCAACAAGTGGACCAATACCTGCACGTGATGGTCTATGGGGAATACATCCAATCTCCACAGACGCAACTTGCAAAAGCTTTGGTGGACACCCTTCCTGCTGGACTGGATAACGTGTACTTGGTTAATAGCGGTTCAGAAGCCATAGAAGGCGCCATGAAGTTGGCCAAGCGCTACACCAACCGCCGCAACCTTATCTCCTGCACCAATGCCTACCATGGCAGCACCCAAGGTGCGCTCAGCATCGGCGGCAACGAGGAATTCAAGCGCGGCTACCGCCCCCTACTTCCTGGTACTTCCCAGATTTTTTACGGGAGTTTCTCAGATCTTGCCAAGATCACCGAAGACACTGCCGCTGTAGTCATTGAAACCATCCAAGGCGAAGCGGGCATCCGCGTCGCTTGTACTACCTATTTTCAAGCCCTGCGAGCGCGCTGCTCAGAAGTAGGCGCCTTGCTGATTTTAGATGAGATTCAGGCTGGATTCGGAAGAACAGGCACTTTCTGGGCATTTGAACAGTTTGAAATCGTCCCAGACATCCTCGTGTGTGCCAAAGGAATGGGCGGAGGCATGCCTATCGGCGCATTTATCGCCAAAAAGGAGGTAATGGGCGTATTCAAAAACAACCCGCTGCTGGGGCACATCACCACCTTTGGAGGTCACCCTGTATCGGCTGCTGCATCGCTAGCTACCCTTCGCGTACTGCAAGAGGAGAATTTGATCGCGCAGGTCGCTGAAAAAGCCAAATTATTCAAGTCCCTACTCGTCCATCCCCAAATCAAGGCCATTCGCAACCAAGGTCTGATGATGGCCTTAGAGTTTGAGTCCTTTGACGTACTCAAGCCCATCATCGACCGGGCAATTCAACTGGGCGTCATCACGGATTGGTTCCTGTTCTGTGACGACAGCATGCGCATCGCTCCTCCACTGACCATCACTTCGGACCAAATTCACGAAGCCTGTGCCCTTATTCTACAAGCCATAGAAGGAACTTAATCCGACCATGCAAAAAAATTAACCTGCACCTTTTCATTTTTTATCCTAATTTTCACTGTTTCCAATACAAACTCAATTGATGAAAACAACGCTTCGAATACTCGGCATCTTCCTATTTGTGGTTCTAGCAGCCCTTCTCGGTTTTATTTTCTGGAATAGCCCTCAATACGATGGGGAAGTGCAAGTCACTGGATTGAGCGAAGAGGTAGACATCCACTTCGATGACTATGGCGTGCCCCATATTTATGCTCAAAATGAAGTAGATGCCTACCGTGCTTTGGGATATATCCATGCGCAAGAACGCTTGTTTCAGTTGGAAATGATGCGCCGCGTGGGTTCAGGTACCCTTGCCGAACTTTTGGGACCAGATGTTGTCGAGATCGATCAGTTTTTCCATACCCTAGGCATCCCAAAGCATGCCAAGGAAAGTAGTAAAGCATTAGTGGCCCAAGGTGATAGCCCTTGGAAAAGTGCAGCCGAAGCCTACATCGCTGGGGTCAACCAGTTTATCGAGCAAGGCAAGCTTCCCGTGGAATACATGCTCCTAGGTGCAAAACCACGTCCCTACACCTTGGATGACATGCACTCTGTATTGGGCTACATGTCTTTTTCCTTTGCCATGAGTTTGAAGACGGATCCTTTGGTTACGCAGATTGCACGCAAATGGGGTCCAGATTACCTTGCCTCCCTCGCCGTACAGACGCTACCCAATCACCATGTTATCCCAGTCAACTATCCGGACTCTTTGGTAGCTGACGGAAGCATCGTCAACTCCAAACTTACCGCCCTATTGGATAAACTTCCTGCCCCAATGCTAGAAGGTTCCAACGCTTGGGTAATCTCAGGTAGCCGCACCAAATCGGGCAAAGTTCTTTTTGCCAACGATACACACATTGGATTTGCTTCGCCATCGGTATGGTTTGAAGCACATATCGAATACCCTGGCTATAGCTTTTATGGCAACCACCTCGCAGGAATTCCTTTTGGACTGGTAGGGCATAGCCGCCACCACAGCGTGGGCTTGACCATGTTCGAAAATGACGATCAAGACTTTTTTGAGGAGAAACTGAATCCCGCCAATCCGAATGAAATTTTGGTAGGTGACTCCATTTACCCCATCACCACCCGCACGGAAGTGATTCAGGTCAAAGGGCAGCAACCGATCACCTTCCAAATCAAGGAAACAGTTCACGGACCGGTAATCAACTCCGTGGTCAAGGAAATTCAAACCATGACTTCGAATCCGGTGTCCTCCTGGTGGGTATACCTACTCGAACCTACTCGTGCCCTTGAGGCAGTTTACCAGATCAACCATGCGCAAACCATGCAAGATGTCGCCAATGCATCCTCTCTCATTCATGCGCCAGGACTCAATATCATGTACGGAGATAGTCTAGGCAACATTGCTTGGTGGGCAGCAGCCAAACTCCCAATTCGAGGAACTGCCGTGCATCCCACAATTTTTGCAGACGGTTCGGATCCTGCAGCACAACCCCAAGGCTGGTACCCATTCACGGAAAATCCACAGAGCATCAATCCCGAATCTGGATTTGTTGCCTCGGCCAACAATCAGCCTGATTCCACCAAATCAGGGATCTTCTTCCCAGGGTACTACTACCCGGGTGAGCGTTGGAACCGAATTGCCAAGACTGTTACCTCCAAAAAAGACTGGACTCAAGAATCCCTTGAAGACCTGCAACTGGAAACAATCAATGAAAAATCCATTCAAAACGCAGACTTCCTACTTGAACAAGTAGCACAAGGAAACTTTGAAAAATACGAGGACATCCTAAGTGAACTAGCGGATTGGAAAGGTGACCATGACCTAAATAATACCGCCCCTACCCTGTATTACAAGTGGCTGTACCATACCCTTCGCCTAGCCATGGAGGATGAAATCGGCAAAGAAGGATTTGAGAGTTACCTCCAAACCTTCATCATGATTGGCAGCAGCTCCCATTTCTTTACCCACGAGCAAAACAAGTGGTGGGACAAGAAAAATACGAGCACCAAAGAATCACGTGCAGAGATCGTGAGCGAAGCCTTGAAGGTTAGTTTGGAAGAACTAACCCAGCAGTTTGGCGAAGACCAAGGAAACTGGGAATGGGAAAAGGCAGTGACCGTAGAGCATCCTCACCCGTTGGGTGCTCAAAAGCCCTTGGATAAGCTTTTCAACGTGCGTACCGAAGCCGTGGAAGCCAATGAGGAATCAGTAAACAAGTTGGCCTTCAAATTAAATGGAACTGGCATCTACAAAGTGACCTCAGGGCCTGCAATGCGTATCCTGTTGGACTTTGAAAATGTGGAAGAATCCGTATCTGTATTGCCTACCGGAAACTCAGGCAATCGCTTCAGCAAGCACTATGCCGACCAGAAAG
>CANHCD010000258.1 GCA_947458795.1 Cyclobacteriaceae bacterium
GGAGAAGTTCAAAAGGCACTTCCCGGAGTAGAAGTCACCGAAGTCACGCCCGAATTGGCCAAAGAAATGACTTTGAAAAACTTGGAAGGGGTAGTGGTCTCTCGAATTCTGAAAAGTGGGGCAGCCGAAAAAGCAGGCCTTCAAATTAATGACTTGATCACCCAAATAGGCGATTGGAAAATCACCGGAAAAGGAAGTTTTGAGGAAGCCCTATCCTATTACTATCCTGGAGATAAGGTAAGTGTAGGATTTCAACGAGGGGGTAAACTTGAAGTGGTATCTCTTACTCTTCAAAACCTAGAAGGAGGCACAGGCATCAGCAAACGAGAGTTTTACAGTTCGGAAGTGCTCGGAGCTCGCCTCGAATCGATCAATGCCATCGACAGGGATCGACTCAAACTTAGCTATGGGGTGAAGATTACCTCATTGACCAACGGATACCTCAGCGACCTCGGCTTTCGAGAGGGGTTTGTGATCACCCATGTCAACGAGATGCCGGCAAAGGATCCTAAAGCATTGGGTCCTTACTTGGAGAAATTCAGTGGAAGACTGGTATTGGAGGGAGTGGCGCCTAATGGGCAACCATTTACTCAAAGTTACCAGGTGAGGTAAAAATTCACGGTCGACGGTCCACTGTCCACAGCTCACTTATATTGAACCTCAACTCCTGTTTTCTTGGCTTTAAGTAAATAAGTTTGTGCGTATTCAATACAAGGCCTGAAGCACACCACAATCTGCTGTGGACGGTCGACAGTGGTCTGTTGACAATTTTTGTATCTATTCAACCAAAAATAAATCAGCGTATTTTTTCTCCTTATCCGCCGCGGCGGAGCGTGAAAAAAAAGTTTGTTACCTGAATAGAAATCCAGAAGGGCCTCGGCCAACCGTTAATTTACCAGCTTCCGCTCCTGACTTTTGGTAGACCAGAACCTCCCCATTTCCTTGGAATCCTTTCGCATTGGCTAGATAAATTTGCTGAGCATTGGAGTCGTAGCCAATGCCATAGAATCCAGATCCTTTTTTCCAATCGGATACCAAAGTACCAGAGCCAACATTCACTACCGAAATCCCATCCCGATAGTCTGGCCATCCCGAACTCGTCAACACATAGAAGGTATCGGTATCCCCTTGTGCAATGCGTCCGGTGGCCTGGGCGATGGGAAAGGTGCGGATTTCTTTTTGGCTTAGCCCACTTTTGGAGATGGAAACGAAATAGACTTTCTGTGCATCGTAGCAAAATACCCAGAGGTCCCCATTCAATTCGAAAAACTGAACCGGCTGCCCAGGCATCTCCAAGGTTTTGAATGGCAGTTCTGCGTTGGCATCCAGCACCTCCACCTTTTTGCCTTCCGAAACCGCAACAAATACATAGGATCCAAAGGCATAGAGGTCTTCAGGTTTGCTGGAAACAGGGATCTTTTTCTTCACTACTCCCCCTTCCAAACCTTGCACCACGGCTACGTAAGAGGAGGGCGTATTGTAGTTGGCATCGTAGGGCCCGTAATCCGAAATGAACAATTTACCGCGGGCAGTAGCGACCGATCGGGGTTGGTCAAGGCCCTTATCCACAGCTCCGATTGATTTAAAATCTCCAGGCTGTACCACCTCCACTTTACCCGTGTTCGCCACCAAATAAAGCCGGTCTTCCTCCAAGACCAGGTCTTCCAACAATCCCGCAAAAGGCCGCCCATTAGCTTTTTCAAATACCGAGGGAGTGAGCGTCCCAGTACTTGGATCGAGGTGAGTTACCTCTCCGTCATTGGCCCCAAAGGCCCCTTCGTTTAGGATCAAAATTCCGCTATCGTATACCTCAAGTGGGCGCTCATCGGCGGTTGGATCGCAGGCTGAAAAAGTCAGGACCAACAAGGATAATGCAAGGAAAGAATTGCTGAATTGGATCATAGCGTAAGCGTTAGATTGAGTTGGTAAGATCGTCCGGGCATGGCCCGTAGGTAGAGCACTTGGTAGGATTGATTGAATACATTGAGCACTTGAAACCGCAGAGGCAATTGCAGGGATTTCCACTTGGCTCCTGCATAGGTCAGGCCCAAATTGCCGAGTGCAAAGCCTTCCAGAATCCGAGAATTTCCCGAAGCGATACTGCGTGGCCCCACATAGAAACCCGAAAGGTCAAGGGCTAAATCGTTTCGTTTCACCTGTAATCCCGCATTGCCTTGGTGCTTGGGACTGTAGGGGAGTTGCTGGGATCCTTCTTGGGTGAGGTCTCGTGTACTGGAATAGGTGTAGGAAAGATTGGTTTTCCAGTTCCAGTGGCCCGTAGTCCAGGAACTCTCGCCTTGGTATTCCAAGCCTTGATTGTTCACCTCTCTGATATTTTCTGGGCTCCAGATAGCACCTTTTGGCACCCAAATAATCCAATCGTCCACCTGCATTCGGTAATAGGTCAGGCGTTGTAACCAAGAAAAAGTCCCCGTCTGCTTGAGCTGAAAACCGACTTCTCCATTTTGGCTTTTCTCAGGCCGGAGGTTGGGATTCCCTCTCGGTTCCCAGTAGCGATCGTTGAGTGTAGGCAGTTTCAGTCCTAGCCCAAATGCCGTTTTGAGGTGAAGGCTGGTTTGGTCATTGTCAAAGAGCCGCCAATCCATTCCTAGACCAGGTAGAAAGGGAATGAGTTCCTTGGGATAGGCCAGTTGGCGGAGATTGAGTGAAACCGAAATGCGCTCCCCCTCCTGCCAACCCAAACTCTGGTAAGCCTCCAAGCGCTGCTCAGTGGCAGTGTAGGTGCTCAAGTTGGCATTCATCCAAGTCCCACGCACACCTGCTCGAAGTGCCCAATTTCCCGCCGATGGAAGTTCCCAATCAAGCCCAAGTAGGCCCTGTCTGGTTTGATTTGCTTGTGCATTAAATTGCAGTTGATCCGCCACCCAGGCTCCTTTGAGTTTCCATATAGAAGACTTCTTTTGGTACCTGTAGTCTATCACTGCCCGGAAACTTTCGTCAGCTTGTGTATCCTGCGTGCTACTTCCGATCAAGGGCTGGATCTCTCGTTGGGCTTGATTCCACCAAAAGGAGGCTTTGACATGTGCATAGGAAGATGCTTGCCACCAAACATCCTGGAGGACTCCCCGCTGCTTGAAGGCAGCATGGACTTGGCGCTCCCAGGGGGCTCCTGATCGGGAAATATCTCGGTAGCGAAAGGTATTGGGATGCTCTTGAAGGTAGCCTTTGGTTTGAAAACGTAGGGTTGGATTTCCGTAGGCTGTCGTCAAGGAGGTTTGGTTTTGGCCAAAGCTCCCAATCGTCTGACTAAAGGCCCCTTGCAGTCCTTCTTTCTTGGTGGGAGCGGTAGAGAGGTGCACAGATCCTCCAATGGCCTCGTTTCCATAAAGTGCTCCTGCACTTCCAAACTGAACCTCCACCCGATCGGTAGCTTGTACCGGTAGGATGCTGAGGTCGGACTGCCCCAGCGAAATGCTATTGATAGGCACTCCATTCCAGAAAAGGGCAGTGTGCCCTGGAGAGGTGCCGCGAAAAGAAGGAGAAGCCAACATGCCCGCTCCGTATTGACGCACAAAAATCGGAGAGGTTTCTTGCAGCAAATCCCCCAAGGAGCGAACCGCATAGCGCTCTAAGGTAGATTTGTCATAAGTCAAGAGCGTTTGACCTGCAGCA
>CANHCD010000259.1 GCA_947458795.1 Cyclobacteriaceae bacterium
GCGCCCGCCCAAGGCCAAACGAGAATTGCCAGTATGGGCCCGAGTAGCAGCAGGCTGTAGTAGAGGTACCTACTTACTTTGCTGGATAGGCTTTTCCAATTGAAGGCCCAATGGGTAAAGGCAGGGAGGATCAACAAGGTGATGATCACTGCTGAGATCAACACGAAGGTTTTGGTGTAGGCTAGGGGACCAAATAGTTTGCCTTCTGCGGCTTGAAGGGTAAATACAGGTAAAAAACTGATGATCGTGGTGCCCACCGCGGTCAGGATAGCGCCCGATACCTCGGCAGAGGCTTTGTAGACAGTCTTTCGTATCGACTGTCCTTTGGGTGCCCGTTCGAGGTGTCGGAGCGTGTTTTCATTCAGAATAATACCCAAATCCACCAAGGTACCGATAGCAATGGCAATGCCTGAAAGGGCCATGATGTTGGCATCTACCCCAAAATAGCGCATGAAGATGAAACACATCAGCACCGCAAGTGGAAGGAGTGCCGATATCAATAAGGAGGCACGGAGGTTGGCTACCATAAACAAGATCACCAGGATAGTCACCAGAATCTGCAAGTTGATCGCTTCGTAAAGTGTACCCAGGGTCTCGTAAATCAAGCCTGAGCGGTCGTAGAAGGGTACAAGGGTGAGTTTGGATACCGTGCCATCGGCAAGAGTCTTGCTAGGAAGACCGATGGACAGCTTTTCAATTTCCTTTTTTACCCCTTCAATGACCTGTAGGGGATTGTCCCCGTAGCGTGCGATGACCACGCCACCTACCGCTTCTGCCCCTCCTTTGTCCAAGATACCGGACATGTTGCGAGGTTGAGGTCCTACGTTTACCCGAGCTACATCTTGGATGCGTATGGGCACGTTATTCGTCACTTTGACAACGGCTTTGTCTAGGTCGGCCAGCTCGTCGATGTAGCCTAGGCCACGGATGTAATAATCTACCTTGTTGATTTCGATAGAGTTGGCTGAGACGTCAAGGTTAGACTTGCGTACCGCATCCATGACCTCCATGAGGCTTACGTTATAGGCCTTCAATGCCGCTGGATCGACGTCGATTTGGTATTCCTTGATGTAACCACCCACGGAGGCCACTTCCGCTACCCCTTCCACTGCTGTGAGCGCGTAGCGGACGTAATAGTCTTGGATGGTTCGTAGCTCCTCGGGGTTCCATCCGCCAGTAGGATTGCCCTCCGCATCTCTACCTTCCAAGGTGTACCAATACACTTGGCCTAGTGCAGTGGCATCTGGCCCTAGTTTGGGTTGTACGCCCTCGGGAAGAAGGCCGGAAGGCAAGGAATTGAGCTTCTCAAGGACGCGTGAGCGGCTCCAGTAAAACTCGATGTCTTCTTCAAAAATGATGTAGATGCTTGAAAAGCCGAAAGCGGAGTTGGACCGCACGCTCTTCACGCCAGGCAAACCCAGCAGGGAGGTGGTCAGGGGATAGGTGATTTGATCCTCCACGTCTTGCGGGGAGCGACCCATCCATTCGGTAAAAACGATCTGTTGGTTTTCTCCAATATCCGGGATGGCATCTACAGCAACGGGGTCACGGGGAAAGCCACCCAGGTCCCAGTTGAAGGGAGCGGTAGCCAAACCCCAACCCACTATGAGTAGGAAAAAGAGTACGGTGATGAGCTTGTTTTCAAGAAAATACTTGACGGCGCGGTTGATCATGATTTCAAGGAGGTTAAATGAAATGGCCCTTGGCCTAAAGCCAAAGGAGATTCACACAAAGCTTGTAGGACACAAGCTTTCCTTGGAATTAAATCAAGAAGGTCTGGTAAAGTAGTTGAAAGTCCCGTTTGGGGTTGGGAGGAGAGAATTCCCTAAGAAAATCTTCTTGGCTTAAGATCAAAAAATCAACTCCAAATACAAAAACTTGAACAAAGGAGAGCGTGTAGCTCAGGTTAACTTGTAAATCAAACTGGCTTACTTGAAAATCATCTTCCACTTGTAGGTGCTGGGTTTTATTCTCACAGCAGCTACTCGGGTCTTCTGGGGTAGATTCATTTGGATCGGCTGGAAGTTCCATTCCACAATCCAGGTGCTTTTCCCCAAAGCCTATCGCAGATTCCATCTCATGCCCCATGCACCAATGCGTCGTCTTTGCCATTCCCACGGTGGAGAAGAGCAGCAGAAACGCTAAAAGGATGGATACACTCGATTTCATTTTGCAAACATACGGATAAAATTGAACTACTAGTTTCACTTTCACTGATTTTGAAATCCCTTAAGTTCTTGAGGATTAAACCAGTGGATTGGGAATTAGTTTAGGGTTGCACTGAATCCTGCCTTGAGCACCGCCTTTCGGATGTCCTCTGGTTCGAGGGTTTCGGTCTCCACAGTGAGCGTACGGTTTGGATCCTGCAAGTCTACCTGCCAGGTATGAATTCCAGTTTGCTCATTGAGTTTGGGACTTACCTTTGACAAGCAATTGCTGCACTGAATATTCGTTTTGAATTGTAATTTTTTCATAGGTAATCAATTGAAATAATGATGGTTAACTAGTTTATTGTCAATTTTTAGTTTAATCAAATTGCTACAGAATTGCGATTTGCTTTTTAATCCAGTCCACGTGTTTTTAGGCGCAAGCTATTGCCTACTACTGACAAGGAACTCAGTGCCATTGCCGCACTGGCAAACATGGGATCGATTAAAATCCCAAAAGAAGGGTAGAGTAGACCTGCAGCTACCGGAATACCGATCAGGTTGTAGACAAAGGCCCAAAATAGGTTTTGCCGAATTCCATTCACGGTCAATTTCGATAAACGCAAGGCCTGCGGGATTTTGGCTAAATCGGAGTTGACCAGCGTAATTTTGGCTACATCGAGCGCGATGTCCGAACCCATGCCCATCGCGATGCTTACATCGGCTTGTGCCAAGGCCTCAGCATCGTTGATGCCATCGCCCACCATGGCTACTACCTGTCCTTGCTGCTGTAGGGCTTTGATAAAGTTGGATTTGTCTGCAGGGAGGCATTCTGCCCGGAACTGGGTGATTCCAACTTGGTCAGCCACCGCTTTTGCGGGAGCATGTTGATCGCCAGTGAGCAGAAATACCTCAATATTCATTTTTTTGAGGCTTTCTACCACCTCCTTAGCATTCTTTTTCAGCTCATCTTCGATTCCAAGTACTGCCAGTACCTGGGATTCGTTGCAAAGCCAAATCAAGGTTTTTGCTTTTTCTGCTGCCTCTTTTTCAATATCAAGGGGAGATGGCGGCAGTTGAACTCCTAGAGTTCCCATCCATTTTTTGGTACCCAGAAAATAACGAGTTCCTTCCATCTGTCCACTTATCCCAGCTCCGGGGATATTTTCGAATGCCTCCACCTGGACTGGAGGTAGGTTTTTAGCCTCCAAATGAGCAACTATCGCTTCGGCAAGGGGATGGGCCGAATTGCGTTCCAAGGCCAGGAGTAGAGCTTCAATGGAGATTTGATCCAATTCCTTGTTTAGTGGATTGATCCAAAAGGAACTGACTTTGGGCTTGCCTAGGGTGAGCGTACCCGTTTTGTCCACCACCAAGGCAGTGACTTGATGCCCCAGCTCTAGGCTTTCTGCATCTCGGATCAGGATTTGTTGTTCTGCTCCCTTGCCCATCCCTACGATTAAGGCAGTAGGTGTGGCTAATCC
>CANHCD010000260.1 GCA_947458795.1 Cyclobacteriaceae bacterium
ACCATTTTTTCCTATGTAGGCGTGGTACTGGGCTATATCAATGTCCTTTGGCTGTATCCTTATGCTTTGGACACAACCCAACTGGGGACATTTCGCACCATCCAAGACCTAGGCTTGCTGTTGGTGCCCTTTGCACAATTGGGTTTAGGGCATGGAATTACACGCTATTTCCCCAAGCTCGAACGAAATCAAGGCGCCTTACTCACCTTTAGTTTGCTCTTTTCATTTCTAGGATTTAGCGTAGTAGCGCTCCTATTTTTTGGATTTAAGCAACAAGTCATTTCCCTATTTGCCTCCAATTCCCCTGAGGTCGTCAATTTTCTTGGCGTAGCCTTGCTTGTTGCTTTGTTTTCAGTTTGGAGTAGTGTTTTAGATGCCTTCGCGCGCTCCTTCGTCAAAGTTGGCATCCCTACTTTCTTTAGGGAGGTCTTCCTTCGACTGCTCACCTCCATCTTGGTGGCGCTTTACTTGCTCAAGTGGATTGATTTTGACCAGGTGATGCAGGGATTGGTGGGCGTATATGGCCTATCCATGCTTGGAGTCGCCATTTACATGGTTTGGCTGGGCGTGTTTCAATTCGATTTTTCTTGGAGTAAGTTTCCGAGCGGGTTTAAAAGTTCGCTCCTCAAATACAGCCTGCTGACCTTTTTGGCTACGGCAGCATCCACACTCATCCTAAAAATTGATTCAGTCATGATCAGCTCCATGCTGAGCTTGGAAGCCAATGCCATCTATTCCATCGCATTTTACATGGCTCTCGTGATTGAGCTTCCAAGGAGGGCTATTTCACAGGTTGCCATGCCCTTGATAGCCGAACATTTTGCGCAGCAGCGAATTCAAGAAATCAACCTCCTCTACCGGCAATTATCAAATCGGCAACTCTACATCTGCCTACTGCTATTTGCGCTTATTTGGGCCAATATCGATTCGATTTACCACTTTGTACCCAATCGGGAAATCTACCAAACTGGGAAATGGGTCGTTTTTATTATTGCCCTTGGAAAATTGGTAGATGTCGCCTTTTCCTTGAATTCGGAGATTTTGGTTTTCTCCTCCTATTACCGATTCAACCTGGTGCTTACGGTAAGCATGAGTCTGCTACTGATCGCTGCAAACTATTTTTTAATTCCAGTAATGGGTATCGAAGGCGCTGCCTTGGGTTCGGCGGCAGTCATGCTCGCCTACAATCTGGTCAAGTACGGCTACCTCAAATGGCGGCTCAACTTGGATCCATTTAGTCTAGAAACGCTAAAAATCTTAGGGGTAGGAATTGTTACTGTATCCGCGCTGTACTTGAGTCCCGCACTAACCAATCCCTTCTTATCCATCCTTACCACTTCCATCCTTGTGATCGCAGTATTTGTGGTGAGCTCCGCCCTACTTGGAGTGGGCAAAGAAGAGTGGGCATGGCTAAAAAATAGAGGAAAATAATCCGGGCCTAAGAGTGTTACGAAACCTCTAGTTTGACAAGATTTGAGCTGCCTTGATTTCGCAACCTTCCACTGTTATCCTGCTTTTTGAGCGAGGCCCGATACCGATAGCTATCGGGACGGGATGAGGCCTGATTTTGAAGGGGGCTTTACTCGGTATTGTATATAATTTGTGAAGTTCGAACAAGTCGACGGCCCGGATGAATCAAAGATACGGCGAGATGCGCACAACTCGATCTAGGGGAATAGAGAAATTTACTCGTTTCTTATTCCTTTTTTGACAAATGATTCAGCGATGCAACCTTTTTTAGGGGTCTCAAAACTTAATCACTGGTTCAAAGTCTAGGGTGGCTCGCCTCAAATCAGAAAAATTCTTTTACAGGAATCCAAAGAATAATTGACAACGATTACCTTTACTCTAAGTTACTTTCAAACCTCATGTATCCGATAAAAAAATTGATTGTCTGCCTGGATCAAAGTCCTTTAGATCAGACCTTAATTGCCTTCGCTGGATTTATCGCAAAAGTGAACCAGGTAAAGAAGATTTACTTCACCAACGTGATCAAAAACTTCTCCCTTCCAAAGGAATTGCAGGAGGCGTTTCCAAATTTGATTGATCAGATGATGGAGGAACGAAGGGCATACATGGAAGGACTGGTTGCGTCAAACTTCCCTAAAACCAAAGGCCTAGACCTAAGTTTTGTGGTAAAGGAAGGAAACCTATCCAAAAAAATTCTAAAGCTCGCAGATGAAAAATCTGCTGACTTAATCCTGTTGGGAAGAAAAGTAGATCTTGTAGGTACAGGTGTTGGTACACAAAGGCTTTCGAGAAGATCCACCTGCTCCTTACTTATCGTTCCTGAAAATGCGCAACCCAAATTCTCCAAACTACTAGTTCCAAGTGATTTCTCAGAACATTCGAAAAATGCTTTGGAGGATGGGATTTTATGGTCCAAAAAATACGGAAAGGATCCCGAACTATTTTTTCAAAATGTATTTACCGTCCCTTCAGGCTACCATTTTACTGGAAAAAGTTTTGAGGAATTTACCCAGCTCTTGAAAAATAATGCAGCAGAGAGTTTCAAGAAATTTATTCAGAAAATAGATACCAAAGGAATCAAAATAACGCCTGTATATACCCCAGATGAAGACGATAATCCTGTGCAGGAGATTGTTGCAGCAGCGGTAGAACTTCAGGTAGATGCAATTTTAATCGGTACAAAAGGAAAAACAGCATCGACTGCGCTCCACATTGGTAGTATGGCCGAGCGACTCATCCAATTCAATAACCGCGTGCCCTTACTCGTAAGCCGACCCAAAGGGAAAAATGCCGGAGTGTTGGATTATTTGGTAGAGATTTAAACTTGAGGAGTCTAAAATCCACAGGTAGATTTGTCAATTAAATCCTAGCGGCACCAAGATTGAAATCTTGAATCCTTCAATACCAGGTAAAGTACAGGTTTTTAGGAAGCCCATTAAACCCTGCCTTCTTCCCTCTGTCTAAAAGCTACTCATGAAGGTAAACGATCAAGAACTTTTGGACCGTATCCGCTCTCCTTTCACCAAGGAGCTGGGCTTCAGGCAATTGATCGAAACCTATCAAAAACCAGTTTACCAGGTAATTCGTCGCATGGTACTGATTCATGAGGATGCCGATGACCTCACACAAAACACTTTCATCAAAGCCTACAAGGCCTTAGATCGGTTTGAAGGAAACTCCACCCTCTTTACCTGGCTTTACCGAATCGCCACCAACGAGTCCCTGACCTTTCTCGAAAAAAAGAAAAAACGCTACTTCTTTTCCTTGGACGATCACCAAGAAAAATTGGAGTCTTATGTCGATTCTAGCGCAACAATCAGCGGAGACGAGATTCAAGCCAAACTTCAGAAATGCTTATTAAAACTTCCTGACAAACAACGACTTGTATTCCATCTTAAGTACGAAGAGGATTTAAGTTATGAAGAAATCTCAAAAATAACGGGTACGACTGTGGGGGCATTGAAGGCCAGTTACCACCATGCAGTAAAAAAAATTGAACAAGAACTTACCCAAGAATAAACCCTTGACAGCTAACTAAGTCTAAGAAAAGCATGCAACAGATTCCTAAACTAAAACCTTTTCAAACTCCTGATCATTACTTTGAGGAGCTGCCTGAAAAGATCCTCGCAAAAACAAGCCGTCCAAAGGTCATTCC
>CANHCD010000261.1 GCA_947458795.1 Cyclobacteriaceae bacterium
CACTGAGGCAAATCGTGACAGCATAGTACCCTCTTTAATGCTGTTGAGTAATCCATCGGTAGATCCGATTAACTTAAGTAACGCACGGTTGGCAGATAATCTTACCCACTCGTCTGGACTTAGTGATTGTGCCCTAATTACTTCTAAGAATCGCTTGTCACCAAGGTCGCCTAAGGTCATTATTGCGCAAGTATTCCCCAATTTAGCTGCATTTACTAGTGCATTTGTAGCAATATTTTTCTCATCAAAAGTTAATTCATCCCAAAAAGAAATATCAAACCTTTCTTCAAAAGGTAAAGTCTCTTCAATTGCAACTAGTAAGTTATTTAAAAGCTTCTGGCTCATTCTAAATCTTAAAATTAATCAAGGCTTGTTACGGTTTTTTGTCTGGTAATAGTTCGAACTTTTCTTTGCCAATTCTCAAGGACTCATCCCAATTACTTCCAGAATACCAAGTACCTGGTAATCCCATACTGCCTTCTGCAACTGAATAATCTACTTTTCGGGGATCTTTCTTTTGTTGAGCTGCAACAGCGTGATAAACCATGACTTTTTCTAGTGGAACCTGAAATTTTGAAATGCCCTTCTCAATTGCCTTCTGTTCGACTTTGGCGAATATAGTGCCCTTATCCGTTCCTCCACCTGCACAAACATGAGCTTTTTTATCCTTCGCTACTAACTGATGTCCTACAGCTTCTCCATAAGCTTGGGACAAAGCTCCCCAAAGCTGGACATCCCAACCATTAGCATGCGCATTCAATGAGGGTACACCATCAAACAAGGCACCAATCCCAGAAGTATCTAAAGTTAAGTCAGTCATTTTTTCTGCAAATTCTTTACCCTCAGGTTTTGAATAAAACCCATAAGTTTTTGCTTTGTCAAATTGTGACTGGCTTATACTTTGAAGCGTTTTCATTACAGTATCAAATTCTACCAACGAATCATTAAATCCTTTTGAATCCATATCCACCCAACCTTCAAATTCATTTGAGTAGGTATCATTTCCAACTTTTCTATCAAAACTTGAGTTTGTTTTTTCAATATTTGAACAAATGCTTGTCCAGATTTCCAGTGGAAGAGTAGCAGTATTGTAACTTGAAGGAGCAGGGTATTCTGTAAATAGTTGATTGATTCGATTTTTAAAATTTCCATACATTGGATGATCTTCAGGCTTTCGAACACTATCTGATTTTATCTTACTCATTGCATCCTTTTTATCCACTGGATTACTATCACGAGCAGTTGTTTGAGCATCTGAAGTTTTTACTGTATCAACTTTCTGGATGACCTTTTGATTTGAATCATTTTTTCTAGTTTGAACAGTTTGATTTGTTGCAGAATTAGAATTTAATGAACCAAATTTTAAGGCATTAGCTCCAATTGAATCCGCTTCTTTTTCTAAGCCACTGTCGTCATTGATGTTGACTTTGCCTTTTAGCTGCACGGTAGGCTTTACGCGCCCTTCTTTTTGTTGGACTACATGCCCTAACTCATGCGGGAGGTGCTTTTCTTGACCTGGTCCCAAATGAATATCCGTGCCTTGGGCATAAGCATGTGCTTGGAGTTGGGCTGGCTTGTCTGAGTTACGGTAAACCTTAACGTCGTCTAATGAGAAACCGGAAATGGATTCCATACCTGATTTTAAGCCATCAGGTAGGCCAGTTTTATTTTCTTCACGCTGAACAACAGGCGATTGTGTAGAGGATATTTGGGAGTCCCTCTTTGCTTGCAGTTGAGCTACCCGAGAGAAACCAGTAAATTGGGCAGATTTGGATTGTAGTTGAGTAATCCGATTCCCTTTTCCTTGATCGTCTGCTGCGGCTTGAAGTTGAATAAATTGAAAAGTGCTGGCTCTAGAGTCAACATACTCCGTTTCCCCAAGGCTACTGGCTTCCTTAGGTGCTTGAACCGGTGTGGCTGTTTTATTTTGTTGTGCTGCAGGTGCCTTAAATTCGCTCATTTTTAAACGAAACCAAATAAATATACTCTAAAAATACTTACTAAAGATTTTAACATTAAGGATTTAGAGTCAATAATTTATTTTTTTAAGAAAATATTTTTCGAATTAAACAAAGGATTTATTGTATGAAAATTGACATCTCTAGTTACGGGAAAAATACCTTTAAGTACTGACAGCGTTATCAGATATATTTAAATCACCAAGGATGCTTAAATGCACTTCTCTAACCACCGAAAATGTATTTTCTAGATTGACTTAATTCTTAGAAGTCCAATAGAAAGTGGCTAAACAAATTAATTTGTAAATGCCTTACCTACCTCCTCTATTTTAGTTGAAATCTCGATTAGCTTGTCTGAATATTCATACATACAATCCATATTTGATGTGATTTTCCCTCCCACTTCCTCTATTTTGACTGAAAGGTCTTCAATTTGAGCTGCGGCAATTTCATCTAAAGGATCTGCTTTCCACTTTCCAACTGAAACTGCAAAATCATTTGCATATTTTTCATAATCTTGAACCAATTGCCCACAATCTATACTGGACTCGTTAGGGACAATAGCCTGATCTTCTGTGGCTGCCTCGGGATTTTTACTCCCTTCACAACTGAAAAGATTCAAGGAAAAAATTATGATTACATTAAATATTAATAAACCTCTTTTCATAAATCTATGTGTTAATTTTTCTAAAGAATCGATTTTAAGATTTAGAATAGAACTCTTCACATTTTCAAACTTTTCGATAGCCGATTTTGGTTTAAATACTTTAAACTTAATGTAGGCTTTGCATGGAGATTCAAGCAATGCTAGACAAGCGAATTTTTTTAAATTTTTTAGCCCTTTATGCGAAAAAGTGACCCATTCTCTACAATATAAAAGAACCCATCCAAAGAAACTATAAATTCCACCGCATTCATATCTCCATTGGGTCCAATCTGCTCATATTGACCATTACTATCGGTTTTAAAAAGTGTTCCATCTTCTTCAATGCTCCAAATAAATCCATCACTGGCTGTCATGGCTATTGTTGATTTCCACTCGCCTACCTCACCTACTTGTTGCCATTCCATTGACTTGATATTGTTCTTATATAGCGTCCCATTCTCCACAGTCCAAAGGAATTCTCCCATCGAAACAAGTAATTGAAGATTTTCAAATTCGCCGTCTCCACCAATTTGTCTCCAAGATCCATCCGTATTTGTCTCATATAGCGTTCCATGAGTTTCAACTGAGTATAATTTTCCATTTAATGCAGCCAATGCAATAGTGTTCTTATATTCACCTTGTACTCCAACCGCCTGCCAATTGCCAGATGAAGAGTTGTGTCGATAAAGTGTTCCATCTTCGATTGTCCATATTTCATTATTAAGGCCTACTAAAAAATGAACATTTTGAAAAATCCCTTTTTCACCAACCTGCTGATACTGGCCGTTTTTATCTGTTTTATAAAGAGTACCATCTATTTCAATACTATATAGATACCCATTCATGGCAATCACATCGGTAATACTACCCCATTCACCGTCTTTTCCTACTTTATCCCAATTCTGAGAATAAGAGACAATCGATATCAGAGAAAAAATAAAAATGGCTAAAATTCTAGTTGCTGTGACTTTCATATTAGTTGAATTATAATCAATATGATTATCC
>CANHCD010000262.1 GCA_947458795.1 Cyclobacteriaceae bacterium
ACGAGCACTGGATCTGCCTCCTCCACGATGGTCACGGTGCCCATATTTTTCAAAGTAGGTATAATCCGCGTGAGAAGGCCGAAAAGCATCTGCAATGTGTGCGTAGTCTTTACTTTTCTGATCTTCATTGGGAATAAGGATGCCAATTGGCGTACCGGTGGTTTTTCCTTCAAATACTCCAGAGAGCAATTCGATTTCGTCTTCCTCTTTGCGTTGGGTGGTGATTTTGGATTGGCCGGGCTTGCGGCGCTGCATTTCTGCCCGTATTTTTTCCAAATCCAGAGTCAAGCCTGCTGGACAGCCATCTAGGATTGCACCTAGGGCTTTTCCATGGGACTCTCCAAAGGTGGTGAGTCTAAAAAGCTTGCCAAATGTATTGCCCATTATTTTTTTCGGATGATGATTACTGCCAAGACAATGAGAGCTCCTAGGAGTAAAATATTGATTGCGTTGGTAAAATAGTACTTATATCGCTGGTTTAAAAATTGGTTGCTTTCAGTGGCGATTTTATCATAGATTCCTCCGAGGCGTTGACCAGACAAGGCTTCATTAATTTTGGATTCTCCGCTAACGCGAATTAGCGCTTGTGGCTTGAGTGTATCGTACACCTCACGCTCCGGGTCAAAGTAGATCCAGCTGAAATAGTTGACTAGTGGGTATTCCCCAGCTTCATTGAGGGTTACAAAGTAGTCAAACTCTTTGATACCCGATATTTGCCCGTAGCCGCGGTTGATCTGCTGTCGCACATTGGGATCAAATGTATTTAGATTTGCCCCGGGAAGACGCTTTGGAGCCGCGAGGGAATTGATATTTCCAATTCCTGCAATACCAAAATTATAGTTAAATCCTTCCCCAGTTTTTGCTTCCAGCGTAGTGATGTTTTCGCGAAGCTGGAAGATTCCTACCGGTACTTCACTTTTTAGAGGGTGCGGAGGCAAGGGCTTCACGGTGATGACCTTAGGGCTAGAGTAAAAGGTTTTGAAGTCTTCTTGCCGATTTGCGCCAAAGAGCGATGGATTCTTGGCTACCTTGTATTTAATCATTTCCCACGGCACGCGTGGGATTTCTATTTTTCCTTCAGAGAAAGGGAAAAAGGTGCTTTCAAAAACCTTGAATTTCACCCATTTTTTGCCGTTTCGTTCTACTGTTTGGGGTTCAATGGTGGTGATGCTAAAGTTCTCTTCCCAGGCATTGGCAGGTTTCAATTTCTTCAAGATGGCATCGAGCTGCTTTCCTGCCTCATAAAATTGAAAGGGAGCTTGGTTTTGCTCGGACATGAAAAAAGAGATGTCCATCGTAAATCCTTCGCCGGCATACACTTCGCTTTTGTCAATGTTGACTGCGAAAAAAGCATCGTCTGCGATTTCTACGAATTCAGGGATCTCTTCATTTCTTCCGAAGAATTCTGCGAATGGATCAAAGGCATTTCCTCCGCTGGGGCTACTTGCCGCAGCATCGGTCACGGTAATTCGTTTTCCAGGAGAAGCTGCTGCTTGGCCGTTGATGAGTACGGAAAATTTGGGTAAGGTAAACTGTCCTTTTCGGGCAGGCTTGTAATACTGGATGATGCTGTTGGAGCTACTCATTTGCCCATTGATGATATTCATCGAGGAGGACTGGGAGATGCCTTGCTTTTGAAATCCTGGAATTTCAGGAAATTGATCGTAGGACTTTATTTTTTCGTTGGAGAGGGTGACTTTGATCGTAAAGGTTTCGTTGATGCCGATTTGATCGGGGCCGAGAACCACGGTCACTTCTTGCCCAAAAGCCTGAAAGGATAGCAATACGCTAAGGCACAAGAAAGCCAATACATGTCGTGCTGCACTAATCATGGGTACGAAAATAGAGTAATTTCAGCTAGGTCCCTCAAAATAACGCAACATCTTGGGATATGCTGCCGTAGAAAAACTTAAAATCAGTTAATGCCTTCAAAATTTTTAGACTATGCTGGATTACGTAAAGACTATTTTACAGAAAGTAAGCTTCAATAGGTTTCTTTTTGAACGGGAACTGAAAAAAGGAATTGGCTACTTGCTTCCCGAGGAGTTTTTAGAATTTAAGGTTTGGTGCTATGCAAAGTTTGGCCACCTGCATCAGACGATCTTACTGCGCCATGTAGGGCCACTGACCTTGCTTCCAGGGTAATAAAAAGCAAATCCCCTGAGATTCTCAGGGGATTTGTATTTGGTTTAGTTTTTAATCCTTCGTTGCAAAATCGGGGTAAGCCCGCATCTGGTGTTCGTTGATGTCTAGGCCTTCGACCTCTTCTTTTTCATCGACTCGAATGCCGACCGTTCGCTTCAGGGTGAAGAAAATCAGCCAGGAGCTACCAAAGCAAAAGGCACCTACGGAAGCGATTCCTATCAGTTGGGAGCTGAGCTGGTTCAATCCTGCCAAATCCCCAAATATTCCGACGGCCAATGTGCCCCAGATTCCACCAATTAGGTGTACTGCAATGGCGCCAACAGGATCATCGATTTTGAGTTTGTCAAAAGCAATGACCGCAAGTACCACCAAGACTCCACCGATGGCTCCGATATACACCGCGTCCATCACACCCATTTTGTCGGCGCCTGCGGTGATGCCCACTAGGCCGGCCAAGATCCCATTGAGCACCATGGTGATGTCATAAGTTTTGAATTTGATGTAAGAGGTGAGTAGTGCTCCGATGGCGCCGGCAGAGGCAGCTAGCGAGGTGGTTACAAATACACGAGAAACGGTGCCTGGATCTGCGCTGAGTACAGAGCCGCCATTGAATCCAAACCAGCCAAACCAGAGTAGGAATACCCCCATTGTTGCCATGGGAATGTTGTGACCTGGAATTGCCTTCATGCCTGTTGGCGTATATTTTCCGATGCGTGGACCAAGAAGAAATGCGCCTACCAAGGCTGCCCAACCCCCTACGGTGTGTACGATGGTAGATCCAGCAAAATCATAAAAGGGGGTTTCTAGGGTATTTAAGAATCCTCCTCCCCACTTCCACATGCCGACCACTGGATAGCAAAGGCCTACATAGATTAGTGAGAAGATGATAAAGGGCCCCAGCTTTACTCGTTCGGCAACTGCTCCTGATACGATGGTAGCAGCAGTAGCAGCAAACATAGCTTGAAAGATAAAGTCAGTGAAATAGGTGTAGCCTGCATTGTAATTGCTACTGTCCCAGCCCTCAGGAAGGGAGAGACCAAATCCCGAGAATCCAAAGAAGGCACCTGCAAAGTCAGCCCCAGGATACATCAGGTTGAAGCCCACGAATGCATAGGAGAGGATCCCGATGGCAGGGATAATCGTGTTTTTAAAGAGGATGTTGACGGTGTTTTTGGCTCGGGTTAGGCCTGCTTCTAGGGTGGCAAATCCGAGGTGCATGATAAAGATCAACAAGGTGGATATCATCATCCAGAGGTTGTTGACGGTGAAAAGGTCTTGAACAGGTGCTTCCATAGGTGAGAGAGCGGTGGCGGTGAGGTGAATAGAAATGATTAAAGGGCAGCTTCGCCCGTGTCTTGGTTGCGAATGCGGTAGGCTTCGAGTACATCATAGACGAAGATTTTCCCGTCGCCCACTTCGTTGGTTTTTCCTTCTTGGAGGATGCAGTTGAT
>CANHCD010000263.1 GCA_947458795.1 Cyclobacteriaceae bacterium
AAGATTACACCATTTCTACCTTGGTCACCATAAAGTACAGTTGCAGAAAGACCTTTCAATACAGACATGCTCTCGATGTTGTTTGGATCGATATCCAAGAAACGAGAAGAAGTGGTAGCACCACCGCCTGTAAATCCGTTTTGCGCGTTAGTAGAAGTGTTAAAAGGAACACCATCCACAACGAACAAAGGCTGGTTGTTACCAGTCGCTGATTTGTAACCACGGATAATCATGTTAGTTCCAGATCCTGACATACCGTTAGTTGAGGTAATGTTTACCCCTGGTACTTTACCCTGCAATACGCGGGCAACGTCAGATTCTGGACGATTTTCCAGTTGTGCATTAGACACTGATGTTACAGCGTAACCCAGTGCTTTTTTCTCCCTTTCGATACCGATCGCCGTTACTACCACTTCGGATAGTTGCGCCGCATCGACGGTAAGGGTTACATTGACTACGGACCGGCTGCCGATTGCCTCTTCCTGAGCCTTAAGGCCTACGAAAGAGAAAATCAATACGTCGGATCCCGCTGGTACGTTAATGGAATAGTTACCATCCAAATCGGTGGTAGTACCCACTGTCGTCCCTTTCACGAGAACCGTTGCACCTGGCAACCCTAGACCGTCTTCCTCGGAAATTACCGTTCCGGTAATTACCCGTTGCTGCGCTGTGACCTCAAAACTGAGGGCCATTGTAAAAACCGCAACAACAAAGAGTAAAGCTTTTCTCATAAGGTGTTTAGTTTAGTTGATTTGTAAAGAAAAATCATTTGTTGTTAATATCAAAAGAAGTGGAAAAAAGGCCCTAAACCCCGAAAAGGGGAAAAATTTGGCATTTAGACCCTTGATTAACAAAAATTAACGGATTGAATATATTTTTTTAATGTTATCAAAATATTATTTCGTCGTAGTCGATTTAACAAAATTTAAAAAATTTCGGTTTTTTGAATAAAAAATTCTGAGCGGCAAGAAAATTTAGCAATCTGAATGCTTAAGCAAATAAAATTAAGGTATTTAGTTTAATTACATTATATAATTCTAAAAAGAATTCCTTCCTTCTTTTCAAAACAAAGACTATTTTGATAACGGCAAATTAACTTGCCTTTTTCATTGAAAAATGGGTCTTTTTTTACAAAAAAATCAATCAAGTCGCAGATAATTCAATAAACGGTTTTTTTTCAAGGCATTTCCTGCTGAATAGTTAAATTCTCCCCCTTTAACTTGAGGTTGCCCGCCAAATAATCTGTGGTTTTCGATCAAAATTAGTGATTTACGATTTGATGGTAAATCGCACCTAGATGGAAATACTAACCAATCCCGCACATATGGCGTTTAGTCAGCTCAAGCAAATAATCTTTGGTTTAGTGTTTGTTAAACTTTAAGATTTGCTCAGGCGTAATGCAATAATCCAAAGGAATGTCGTGAGGCTCCACGGGAATCGCCTCCTCAGGGGTAAAAAAGCTCAACCCTACCTTGAGAACGGGTTGCTCCAAACTAGCCAAAAAGCGATCGTAGAATCCTTTTCCAAATCCCAAGCGATGCCCAGACTTGTCGTAGGCTAGTAGCGGCACAAAGACAACCTGAATCTTAGTAGCCGTCACACGCACCGATTCTTGAGGCACAGGGATTCCCCACTCATCTAGAAAAAAAGAAGCTTCTGGAGGAAGTTGGAGCGTATCCAATCGATTCTCCTCCCGATTAACCTGAGAAGTGAACAGGGTCTTGTCCTGCTGCTCCAAGAGTTGCTGTATGTAAAAGGTGTTGACCTCCTTAAATTTGGAAATGGGGAAAAACAAATGGAAGTGCGTGAGGCCTTCCTGACCCTTAAGCCAAGTTCCAAGTTGGGTTGTGATTTTTCGAGACAGGTCGTTTACTTCATCTCCGCTCAACTGCTTTCGAAGTTGTCGGTAGTCCTGTCGGAGTTCGTTTTTTGTTTTCATTCCAGGGAAAGTACTTGCATTCTGAAATCTAGCGGATCAAAACATGCCATCAGCTCCTCCAATAAGGCTGGGTGATCCAAGTAAAACTGCATAAAATTCACTACGCGCTCCTGAGGGCTTCCCCCTGGAGACAAATATTCAAAAACAGTCTGGGCACGAAGCAACTCAACCTCCAGTCTTCGCTCCTCTGCTTTGCGGAGCTTCACTCCCATTTGTTCTAAAATCTTAATACTCCGCACCTCTCCCGCAACAAAAGCCTTGGGTAGTCCCGCATCCAAAGTAGTGGATTGATCCCCCAGATCTTTAAATACTTGAGCTACTTGCTCCTTGGCAGCAGTTAATGAAAAATCAAAACTGGAAGAAGCCTGAATAAAGGCTTTCTTCCAATCGGCAAACTTTTGGAACAGCTGTTCCGGAGCCAATTCCAGCTGAGCAATCTTTTTTTGCATCGGAGCGGAAAGGAGGACTGCAAAATTCCGGGGAAGCAATACTGGAAAAGGAATAGCAAATTGATCGAATATTCCCTTGAGTTGTAACCAATACACTACCTCAGCAGGGCCGCCCAGGTAGGCCAGATTGGGAAGAATCAGTTCCTGATAAACTGGCCGCAAGACCACATTGGGACTAAATCGTTCGGGATGCTCCTGAAGCAATGCTTTCAAGCCATCAGCCGTAAACCGCAAATCAGAATTCAACACGACATAGGCATCTCCATCCTGCTCAATTCGCTCCCGAATGCCTTTGTCGAGATAAAACAAGTTGATCGGTCTAGGGTAAATCTGTGAGCCATAGCCCAGCTTCTCTAAAGCCTGCGTGCTGGCTTGTGCTGCCGCAAAGGGTTGCTGAGTAAATAGGTCAGCTGCCATCACCTCTACAAACTCTCGCTTCAGTCGCCCATCATTTGCATCCAGTACCACCAAGCCTTGGGCTCCAAACATCTCATTCACATACTTGCGAACCGCTTCCGCTAGCGTTGCACTTTGGGAATAGGCATCCCGAAATACTGCGGGAGCAAATCCCAAACCCTTTAAGAAGTTTTGAAAGCTGGAATCCAGTTCAAAATCCCCAACAGCACCCTTTTGGGAGATCTCCCATCGGTAGGTTTGGCCATCGAGTTTAAAATAATTGATCTCTGCAGCATCATGATCTTCCGTCGCCATCCAATACAGCGGCACAAACTGAAAATCAGGATAGCGCTCTTGCAAGCGCTTGGCCAAATTGATTGTAGAAATCAATTTATAGATAAAATAGAGCGGCCCAGTAAAAAGATTGAGCTGGTGTCCGGTAGTAACGGTGAAAGTCTTTTCATCACGGAGAGCAACGAGCTGCTGGGCTACGGCAGGAGAAACTGGTAAACCCTCGTATTGGCTCTCAAGGACGTCTACTAAAGTTTGACGGGTGCTCGCAGGAAATTGCTTGGTCTTAATTGCCTCCTCAAAACTCTCCAAATTGGGTAAATGGGAGTAAAACGTACGGAGCGACTCCTTCCCCTCCAGGTAATCCAGAAAAAAAGTGGAAAACTGACCTGTTTTTTTCAGATCTACACAGTGTTTTTTCATCGGGGTGATTGAGAAGTCTGCATCGGTACGCTAACTTAGCGAAGCGGTGCAAAGTTCGTTCTTTTTTGTAAAAATCAGGACTTCTTA
>CANHCD010000264.1 GCA_947458795.1 Cyclobacteriaceae bacterium
TGGATATTCTGTAAACTGATATCGTCTTGCTCCCAAGTAAGTGCTCTTCCCAAAGCGGCTTCTATTTTTTGGGTGTAGCCCTGCACTTCCTCGTCGATGGTCCAACTCATAAAGGTTGCCCCAAGGCTCTCTGCCAGCACTTTAGCTGAGTTTAAGGTGGCTTCTGAAGAGTTTTTCGTGCCTTGGTAGGCGGTGGTTAAAAGCTGATTGACCAAACTTTTCTCAGGGTCCTCCTTGCTTGCGGTAAGTGGTAACCCAAGTTTGGATATAAACCCGTCCACTCCAAGTTCGTGGAGGCCTCTTCGCACCATTTCAGCAACGAGTACGGCGATAGTCGAAGAATCTGCTCCACCAGAAAGGGAAAGGACAAATCCTTTGGCTTTACTCTTGCGGAGGTAATCAAAAAGTGCCAAGCTAGCAGCCTGTACAAACTCCCATTCCTTAGGTTGAATAGGGGCAATAGTCTGGGTTTTATTTTCGAGGGTAAAGGCACATACCTGAACTGATTCAAAGGATAAAAGCTGATTTCTTCCAAGCAACTCACCATTCTTGGCCAACAAAATCTCCCCATCAAAAATCATCCTTCCTGCCTCATTTCCGAGAAGGTTGACATAAAAGTAGTAGCAGTTGAACATTGCAGAGCTCTTGGAAACTAGTGCTTTCCGCTCCAGGGTCTTGTTCATTGCAAAATGAGAGGCGCTGGGATTGAAAATCAAATCTACCTTCCGGTCACAAAGCCGGTATCCAGGCCGAGCGTCTCCTCTCCAAGCATCTTCACAGATCTCAAATCCGTAGTGGACGCCTTTCAAGTCAAACGTAAGGTCTCCAAAAGGAACTTGTATTCCCTTGATTTCGACAGTGGTTTGTTGCGATGCAGGCCAGGGGCTAAACCATCGGAACTCATAGTGAACCCCATCGATGGCCATAAATTGCTTGGCTACAATGCCTTTTACCGCACCATTTTCAAGGATAGCCATGGTATTGTAAACCTTCCCTTCCAATCGGATGGGTAGTCCAACAGCCAGTGTAATGTCTTTAGAGTGGGGTAGCAGCTGCTCGAGTTGAAGCTTGGCCTTTTCTGCAAACCAGGGGCTTAGAAAAAGATCTTCCGCGCCATAGCCAGTGAGGGTGAGCTCAGGAAAGCAAAGTAGCTCCACTTTCGCTTCGCGTGCTTGTTGAATTGCGAGGACAATGCGCTCAAAATTCCCCTTCCAATCGAGAGGAGTTTGATTCAGTGTCGCGCCGGCAATTTTTAATGAATTCATGCTTTCCTCAGTGAATTTAACAGATCAACGGGCAATCTGAAGCTTCTCACAGGCATTTTTTGAAGCTTCTTGCTCTGCTTTTTTCTTGGTTTCTCCTTTGCCTTGAATTACCTCTTCTCCATTGACCACCACAGCTACAACAAACTCCTTGTACCTTTGGTTGCTGCTCATGTGGACCACTTGAAATTCAACCTGGTTTCCTTCCCGCTGGGACCACTCAATCAGCTTGCTTTTATGGTTGGAAACGGTGGTCACCATGCCCTCCAAATCTAGATGTATCAAGATTCGCTGAAGAATTAATTTTTTGGAAAATGTATAGCCTCTATCCAAGTAGACGGCACCTAAAAATGCTTCTAGGATGTCCCCGTACAAGGATTTGTTGCCTACAAACTGTCGATTATCGATCACCTGCTGCAAGGTTTTCTTTAAACCTATTTTTATTCCAACTTCGTTCAGGGTTTCCCGATTGACCAGTTTGGATCGGGTCTCTGTCAGAAATCCCTCGTCTCTGTACGGATATTTTTTAAATAAATATTCGGCAATAACAGCGCCAAGGATGGCGTCACCTAAGAATTCCAGTCGTTCATTGGACTTCCGAAAGCCTTTGTCGGTTTCCTCCCCCAATCCTGCTGGCGTAAGGGCAAGTCGGTAGAGTGCCAAATTAAAAGGCTTGCTTCCTAGAATCAATTGAATCGAGGTAGCAAGCCTTTTGTCTTTAGCACTAAAAAAGAGGGAGTGGATTCCTAATCGCTGAAAGAGCTTCACGCGGATCAGTTGTATTTTTTGAAAATGACAGAGCAGTTGTGCCCGCCAAATCCGAAGGTATTACTAAGCGCGTAGTTAATTTCTCTTTCCTGAGGGCTGTTGAAAGTCAGGTTGAGCCTAGGATCAAAAGCCTCGTCATCCGTAAAATGGTTGATCGTAGGAGGTACAAGGCTGTGCTGCATAGCAAGGATGCAAGCAATGGCTTCAATGGCTCCTGCAGCCCCTAAAAGGTGCCCTGTCATGGACTTGGTGCTGCTGATGTTCATCTTGTACGCATGCTCCCCAAATATTTGCTGTATGGCTTTGGTTTCGCTCACATCACCAAGTGGAGTAGAGGTGCCGTGCACGTTGATGTAATCAATTTGCTCAGGCTGAAGACCTGCGTCTTCGAGTGCTATTTTCATTACACTGCTCGCGCCTAATCCTTCCGGATGAGGAGCAGTGATGTGATTGGCATCTGCGGTCATGCCGCCGCCAACCAACTCGGCATATATTTTTGCTCCCCTGGATTTGGCATGCTCCAGTTCTTCTAGAATCAAAGCGCCAGCACCTTCACCCAAGACAAAACCATCTCGGTCATTGTCAAAAGGTCTTGAAGCAGTTTGGGGAGAATCATTTCGTTGGGAAAGGGCTTTCATGGCATTGAATCCACCGATACCAGATTCGGTCACGGCAGCCTCGGATCCACCACTGATAAATACATCTGCTTTACCCAATCGGATGTAGTTAAAGGCATCGATTAAAGCGTTGGTAGCAGAAGCGCAAGCAGAAACGGTGACAAAGTTAGGGCCTCTAAATCCATATTTTATGGAGATAAAACCCGCAGCAATGTCGGCAATCATTTTAGGAATAAAGAAGGGATTGAATCGAGGAGTACCATCACCTTGATTGAAGGCGGTTACCTCGTCTTGGAAGGTTTTGATTCCTCCGATGCCAGAGCCCCAAATCACTCCCGCTCGGGAAAGGTCAAGGGTCTCAAGGTTGAGTCCTGAATCACCCATGGCTTCCTCAGCGGCTACCATTGCATATTGGGTGAAGGGATCCATTTTGCGTGCTTCTTTGCGCTCGATAAATTCCTCGATATCAAAGTTCTTTACTTCGCAGGCAAACTGGGTTTTGAAAAGGGATGCGTCAAAATGGGTAATGGGCGCGGCGCCACTCACACCAGAAGCTAATCCTTTCCAGAACTCGTCTTTGGTGTTACCGATTGGTGTGAGTGCGCCTATGCCCGTTACTACAACTCTTTTTAAATTCATAAAATGAATTTGAGGGATTTTTATTTTACGTTAGCCTCAAGGTACGCTACAGCAGCGCCTACGGTACCGATTTGTTCTGCTTGGTCGTCCGGAATAGAAATGTTGAATTCTTTTTCGAATTCCATAATCAATTCTACAGTATCCAAAGAATCAGCGCCAAGATCGTTGGTGAAGCTTGCTTCCATAGTTACTTCAGATTCTTCTACGCCAAGTTTGTCAACAATGATGGCCTTTACTTTTTGTGCAATTTCAGACATTTTGTGATCAGTTTAGTTAATAACTCTCCGCAAAGAAA
>CANHCD010000265.1 GCA_947458795.1 Cyclobacteriaceae bacterium
CTGCTCCGGTAATTACTTGCTTCTACTCTCCACAACAAACCTTTCCAAATGGAGTAATCCACATTTACAGAGACCGCAGTGGTGGCAAAGCCATTGGGGTGGGCATTCTTTACTCGAATGCCGGTACGATCCTGGTAATATTCAATCCGAAGTGCTGATTTTAGTTTCTGATTCCACTTCACCTGACCAATCACAATTGGACTAAACCAAGGGTCATAGACAGTACTTCCTCGAAGTCGTTGCTGTACCCCCATGTCCATCCCCACCGTCAATGCCAAGGCATCGTTCACTTGAAACTGACCATACAAATTGGAAAAATAACGACGTCTTCTAGTAGCGTCTGGATCATCAGACCCCAAGAAGGTACTCCAATTTAAAAGCACATTGTCTTTAGGACGATAAACCACTTGCGTTCCAAAGGAGGGTTTGGTACTGCCTTCCACATTCGTAATTCGTTGCCAACCATTGAAGACTAAGCCAGAAAAAAACCACTTTTCTGAGGGTTGAAAACTCACCTTCCCACCCGTCAAAAAATAGGGTGTGTTTTCTGCAAAAATGGAACGCGTCAACGTCAAATTATCTGTAGAAATAGCGCTTTCAAATCCAATATGGGACGGCAAGACACCTGCATCTAACCACACATTGCCTTTTTTCGACAGCAAAACCCCTGCATTCGCTTCAAACACATGCTTTAGGACCCCTGGTTCATCCGCATAATTATCTACCGAATAGGCTCCAGCATGTAGCGCAACATTGCTTCGAAACTGCCCTTTGGTCATTGCAATTTTTATCAAGCCCAAATTGAGCGCTACTTGATTGTGTCGATTGTGGTTGCAAAGAAAAGGGAGTCTAGTTTTGCCTTCGGGCTGGTTAAAATCATAGCCGTAAAAGAAATCTACCACTCCGGATACTACCCCCTTGAACTCATTGGAATTAGGAATACTATCCTGCTGACCAAACACTGGAGTACTTATAACTAGTAAAAAAATGAGGGTAGTAAACCACCAAATCTGCTTCATCGCCATTTATTGCGCTTTCTTTTTAAAATGCAAAGATAGCTTAAGGAAAAGTCTACCAAACTAAAATTCAAACAATCAATTTATGCTAAAGAGTAAACTCATTTCTCTGTATGTAAGACCAATCTCAACGTATCGTAATCGTACTTGCCGTCAAAGTGTTCAAAATAGGCCTTTAGCGAACTGAGTTTTTCGGTTACCCCCTGAATCTCCCAAATGGCTTCCTGTGCAACCAGCGCCTCCACCTGGATTTTTCCAGTCTTTACCCCATGCGTGAGGTGATTGAGGATGGTCCCAGGAGTTAGTCCCCGATCGGATGCAATTTCTTCCCTGGTTTTCCCCTCCAAAAAAAGGCGGATCGTCTGTTCCTTTGTATCTTCTTTCTTCTCTTTTGAAGGTTGGGCTTTAGAGGCTTTCTTCTTCCCTGACTTATTTTTTGTAGAGGAAGGAGCAGGCATGGCTTCACGAAATTGGGCTACCAGCTGCTGCCGCACCTGCCTAATTTTTAAATCAACCGCATCCAAAGATCCAATCGATTGACCTTGTAAAATGGCTTGCAGGAGTACTTTACTTCGAGCAATGGCCGTGTACTTATTCAGAAACTCCAACTCCAGCTCTTCCATCGATTCCTGATACTCCTTCACACGCGTAAATCGCTCAATTTTGACCAAATGCCGAAGCAATATCTTCATGCCCTCGAGCAAAAGTTCCAAGTAATAGGACGAGCCTTTTTCCAAACGGTCCAGCAATTTTTCCACTTCTTTCTGCTGAATCAAATACTGCAATTGCTGCCGAAACTTCCGGGTATTCTCCCGCTCTGCTTCTAGGAGTCGATATACCGCAGGCAAATCCTCTCGCAATTCTTGCTCCTCAAACTCCATGGAGGAGGCCTGCTCATTCTGAAATTGGATCAAGGCTCCAATCACGCTTTCAAACTCAAAGGTGCGCTCCACCAATTGAAAGAGGTAGTTTTCTTGATGCACACTAAGTAAGGCTGCCAAATCTTGCTGAGTTGACTTTTCTTGGGTGAATCCCACCACCTTGGCATCTGAAAAAATCACCTCCGTTTGGATACGGGTACGTAAAATCAGCCCCTCCAAACTCCGAAGTCTACTCAAGGCCACATATACCTGCCCTGGAGCAAAGGCCTGTCCCACATCCACAATGGCTTTGTCAAAGGTGAGCCCCTGACTTTTGTGCACGGTCACCGCCCAGGCTAGTTTGATGGGATACTGGGAAAATGTGCCAATAACATCCTCCTCCAACTCTTTGGTTTCCGCGTTGAGCTGGTACCGTTTGTTCTCCCAATCCTCCTTTCTGAGCACATACTCCTCCTTCTGATCATCCATGCGCACTTTTACCTCATCCGCAGCCAGCTGGATTACGGTAGCCAGCTTACCATTGAAGTAATTGGCATTGCCCGAGGAGTCATTTTTGATAAACATCACCCGCGCACCGACCTTCAACTCCAAGATGGGAGGAAGCGGAAACATGCTCTCAGGAAATTCTCGGTCCAGATCCGCATCGTAAAAAAACGAGGGGCTTTCCAAACTTCTGAGCTCCCGCAAATTCAGTTCGTCCGCCTTGTAATTGTGTGTAGTCAAGGTAATGCAGGGCATCAGGTCCTGAATTTCATCCAAGGTCTTGAACTGTTGATTCAGTCGCCGTACATCCTCAGGAGTGGATTTATTGTCTCGCAGGTTATTCAGGATGCGAATAAAGGTATCGTCCTGCTGCCGAAAGATCTTGTCCAATTCCAAATACACCATTCCCGACTGCTGCAGGGCCTTGGCCTCAAAGAAATGCATGGAGTTGTAAAACCGGCTCAAGACAGTCCATTCATCGTCCTTGACGATGGGTGGCAACTGGTACAAATCCCCAATCAATAGCACCTGAATTCCCCCAAATGGGACTTGATAGTTGCGCTTCACATGACGCATCCGGTAGTCAATCGCATCCAACATATCGGCGCGTAGCATACTGACTTCGTCAATTACCAAGAGATCAATCGCTTTAAGGACTTTTCTCCTGAGTTGATTGAGTGGATGCCTGCGTGCAAGTGTTTGCTGGGTAAAAAACCCTTGCCGATCAGTAAAATTTCCCTCCGGTTCACGCGTGGGCAAAAAGGACCCAAATGGAAACAGAAATTGGGAGTGCACAGTCACCCCCTTTGCATTCAGTGCAGCGATGCCTGTAGGTGCCACGATCACAAAACGCTTGTGTGTTTGTTGTGCTAGCTCACGAAGAAAAGTGGTTTTTCCTGTGCCTGCTTTTCCCGTCAAAAAAATAGGGGCTCCCGTGGTATTTACAAATCTCGCCGCGAGCTCCAGTCGGTCCGTAGAAGTATTCATTTGGCTAAATTAGGCTTTTGTTACATACCTTGACGGGCCTTAGTAAAAATTACTAGTAATTTTGGGCGCACCCGTAGTTTGAACGAATAACTTCCCATTAGAACCTTAATCACATGTATATCCATCCACTCAATGCTTGGGAAAGCCAATCTGAAGTTTTGGATTTTATCCGAAAAAATGGTTTTGCTACCCTTTATACTCA
>CANHCD010000266.1 GCA_947458795.1 Cyclobacteriaceae bacterium
CCTACCTCAAAGGCGACCATCATTATTCCTTCGCCTTATGGCTACAGCAATCAGAAAAACAACGACAAAATCCCAGAGAATTCGATCTTGATCTTTCAAGTAGATTTCTTAGGAATCGATTGATAAAGGGGCTTTGAGCCCCTTTTTTTGTTTGGGTATAGCCCATCCTTTTTTCGAGAGGGAGGAGGCTTTTGGCTTCAAAATTCTTTCTAACTTGTCCCTGCAATGCCCCGTAGTGAAGGAAGTGCTTTTTGGAGGAACGAATGCGGGCGAGCTTGTCAGAACCAACTAACCCAAATGACTTATTTTTTATGAAAATTGGAATCATCCGAGAAGGGAAAATCCCTGTGGATCGACGCACGCCTTTTACCCCAGAGATCCTGCATGACATTCAAAAAAGCGCTGGTGATAGCCTGTCCATTTGTGTAGAAACAAGTGCGTTCCGCTGCTATACCGATGAGGAGTACCAGGAGCAAGGGATTGAGGTGGTCAGCGACCTGTCCAAAGCAGACATTTTATTTGGCGTGAAGGAAGTGCCAATTGACCGTTTGATTCCTGAAAAGACCTATTTTTTCTTTTCGCATACGATCAAGAAGCAACCTCGGAATAAAGCCATGCTGCAAGCCATCTTGGCCAAATCAATTCGTCTGATAGACTATGAATTATTGAAAAATCCAGCCGGAGAACGGGTGGTTGCCTTTGGGAGATGGGCAGGTGTAGTTGGGGCTTACAATGCTTTTTGGACCTATGGAAAGAAGACGGGTCTTTATCAAATACGAAGAGCCTTGGATTGTAGGGATTTGGATGACTTAAAAGTAGAATTAAAGAAGGTGGTGTTGCCTCCGATCAAAATTGTGGTGACTGGTAGAGGAAGAGTAGGAAAAGGGGTGTTAGAAATCTTAGAAATTTTGGGAATTCGGGAAGTGGAACCTCAGGACTTTCTTCGAAATGACTTTGAAGAACCAGTTTTTACTTGCCTTTCCACTGCCGACTATGTGCGGAGCATTTCCGGTAAAGGCTATGAGCAAGCCCATTTTTATGCCCATCCAGAAGCCTATGAAAGCCAATTTATGCCTTTTGCGGAGGCTGCTGAAATTTTAATTGCTGCAGCGTTTTGGGATCCTAAGGCTCCGCGGTTATTTGAGCTGGAGGCTATTCAATCCATAAATTTTTCAATTTCTGTAATTGCTGACATCACCTGTGATATCGATGGATCGGTTCCTACTACGCATCGGGCGTCTACCTTACTGGATCCCGTGTATGATATAGACCGAAGTACCACGGAGGAGCTCACTCCTTTTGCAAATCAGCACAGCATTTCCGTGATGGCGATTGATAATTTGCCATGCGAACTTCCACGAGAATCTTCGGCTGAGTTTGCCAGACAGCTTCGGGAATGGGTCGCTCCAGAATTGGGTAAAGAGAACTCCGCTATTTTGGAAAAGGCTACCATTGCCCGTGACGGCGATTTGACTTTGGAATTTATGTACCTGAGCGATTACGTAAAGTAAACCCCCTAATCAATTGGAATGAAACTAAATCGTTACCTAGAATCCACCTTACTTAAGCCAACCGTCACGGAAAGGGAAATAGATCTTTTGATAGCTGATGCTATTGCAGCCCAATTTATTGGGGTGTGCGTGCCTCCTTTCTGGGTTAAAAAAGTAAAGCGAGAGCTGCAAGACCAGGACATACAGCTGGTGACGGTGATTGGATTTCCCTTTGGCTATGAGCTAACCGAAACAAAGCTGGCAGAAGCGAAAACTGCGATTCAAGCCGGTGCAGATGAGTTGGATGTGGTATGGTCTCAAACCGCTTTTCATTCGGGCATGTCCTGGCCCAAAATAGAATTAGCACAACTAGCCAAGCTGTGTCATGAATCGGAACGGATCCTGAAAGTGATTATTGAAACGGCCTATTTGAGTGCTTCACAAATCCGAGAAGCCTGTATGATTTGCCAAGATGCAGGAGCAGATTTTGTCAAGACCTCCACAGGCTATGCCCCTTCTGGAGCAAGGGTTGAGGATGTATTGGTAATGCGAGAGGTATTGCCTTCCACCATTGGGATTAAAGCAAGTGGAGGAATAAAAACGCTCGAACAAGCTTTGGCATTGATTCAGGCAGGGGCTGATCGCCTAGGTACTAGTTCTGCCAAATCGTTGATGGATGAATGGCGAACCAAAAATCCTTAATCTTGGGTAAAGTAGATCAGCAGAAAGGGAATGACAAAGAAGGTGAGTAGGATGTAGGCAAAAACGACTATCCTGTATTTCAAGGATATTTTACCCATGAAGTTGGCCATCCAAACTGGGATTTTCCGGATTCCAGCGATAGGCAAAAATATCAAAGCGCCGAAACTATTGAATAAGACATGCACCAATGCCAAGGCAATGGCTGCTTCAGGCTTGTAAATGGAGGCAATCACTGCGGTGATGGTGGTACCAATGTTTGCACCAATGATAAATGGGAAGACCTTGCTTACGGTCACTTTTTTACTAGCCACTAGCGGCACCACCAAGGAAGTAGTGACAGTGCTGGATTGAACAGCTGCAGTGAAGAAAAGTCCATAAAAAAATGCAAGCCCTGTTTTTTGAAATATGACCTTGTTGATATCCTGAAATGTATTCTTGATAAAGGATTTGTACATGGCAGTGGACAAGACTTTGATCGCTAAAAACACGAGGGCCACAGACAGAATCATGGACACCATAGGATAGTTGATCTGATTGACAATCCATTCTGTCCAAGTACGGGTAAACATCCTGTTGTAGACGATAGGTCCTTCAAAGGAATTGTCTGAGGCAAACCAATCCGCGATATAGCTTGCGGTTTTGGAAAGAAATCCAAAGTAAATTTCAAGAGGTAAAAGCAGAATTACCGTAAGTATGTTGAATATATCATGGCAAATTCCTGCAGAGAGGGCCCTGCGAAATTCCTTATTATTCATCAAATAAGATAAGGATACTAGGGTGGAGGTAAGCGTGGTACCAATGTTTGCTCCCAGTACAATAGGAACTGCTTGTTGTAAGGTGAGATTTCCTGAAGCCACAATGGCCACCAAACTGGCAGTGACCGTCGAGCTACTTTGAATCAAGGCAGTTACCAATAAACCGATAAATAGGCTGATGAACGGATTTTTAGTTGCGTTAAGGATTTCTAAGGCGATGCCCCCATTTATGTTTCCAACGCCAACAGTGAGGAGATCAATGGCAAAAATGAAGAGCAACAAGGCAAAGAATACCTGTGCATACTGAAAAAAATTATTTGTTGCAGGTGTGCCCTGCTTTTCCAAGCTTTCCATTTTCGTAGTGATGGTGACAATCAATTGAGATTGCCTAACAGCGCATCATGCTATCTTACTTCTCTTACTAGAATTGGATACAAAAATCCACTTTTTTTCCCTAAAATCAATTTTGACTTCAGTGATTGGAGATTGTTTTTCTTTCTTTTAACAATTTAATAACACGTGTTGCGGAATATCTTATTTATTTTTGACCCAGTTCATCTAGACTCCTCCCATGGCCAAGCAAAAGCTGATTGATC
>CANHCD010000267.1 GCA_947458795.1 Cyclobacteriaceae bacterium
AACGAATACGATGTAAAGAAAGTCACGGTTTCCCGTCAGGAACTCGAGGAAAATAAGGACAAGATCGTAACCACCTTGGAGAATTTTCAGATTGGAATCCAAGGCATTCAGGCGACCATCGGGCCAACAGTGACCTTATACGAGATTATCCCGAATCCAGGGGTGAAGATTTCCAAGATCAAAAACCTAGAGGATGACATTGCCTTGAGTTTGGCGGCTTTGGGTATCCGTATCATTGCACCCATTCCTGGTAAAGGCACCATAGGCATTGAAGTTCCCAATAAAAATCGAGAATTGGTGCCGGCTCGAGCCGTGCTGGGTACTGAGAAATTCATGAAGTCCGACAAGGATCTTCCCATTGCTTTGGGCAAAACCATCTCCAACGAGGTCTTTGTAGCCGATCTAGCCAAAATGCCTCACTTGCTGATGGCAGGGGCCACGGGGCAAGGAAAGTCGGTAGGCCTCAACATGATTTTGGCTTCGTTGATTTACAAGAAGCACCCTTCCCAACTGAAATTTGTCTTGGTGGATCCCAAGAAGGTGGAATTGACCCTGTTCAACAAGATTGAACGACACTTTTTGGCCAAGCTACCAGGTTCTGAGGAGGCGATCATCACGGATACCAAGAAGGTGATCCACACGCTCAATTCCTTGTGTATGGAGATGGACAACCGCTATACCTTGCTGAAAGAAGCGGGTGTACGGAATCTGAAGGAATACAATGCCAAGTTTGTGGCTCGGAAACTGAATCCCGAAAAAGGACACTATTTCATGCCCTACATAGTGCTTGTTATTGACGAGTTGGCGGATTTGATGATGACGGCGGGCAAGGAGATTGAAGCGCCTATTGCGCGCTTGGCACAGCTTGCTCGAGCCATCGGCATCCACTTGGTGGTGGCTACGCAGCGTCCTTCGGTCAATGTGATCACGGGGGTGATCAAGGCCAACTTCCCCGCCCGACTTTCTTTCCGCGTTACTTCCAAGATTGACTCACGCACCATTTTGGATGCTGGTGGAGCAGACCAGCTGATTGGTATGGGAGATATGCTCCTTTCGGTCGGTTCCGAAATGACCCGTATCCAATGTGCCTTCCTAGATACCCCGGAGGTAGATGCAGTCTGCGACTGGATTGGGGGACAAAAAGGCTATTCTTCTGCGTACCTACTTCCAGAATATGTTGGGGAAGATGGTGAAGGTTCAGGATCGGACATAGACTTGTCTGATCGAGATCCATTGTTTGACGAGGCTGCACGATTGATCGTACTGCACCAGCAGGGCAGCACCTCCTTGATCCAGCGCAAGCTGAAGCTGGGATACAATCGTGCCGGCAGGATCGTCGATCAGTTGGAAGCCGCCGGAGTGGTGGGGCCATTTGAAGGATCCAAAGCGCGTGAGGTTTTAATTCAGGACGAAGTAAGTTTGGAACGGTTATTGAGTAGTTTGTAAGCGATGCCTTACGAATTACGGCAGACCTTCCATGAATCTTAAATTTCTTTTTTTTGCATTTTTAGCTTCCTGCTTCCTCTCGGCACCTAGCCAAGCTCAAAAAGACCCCAAGGCAAAAGTAGTGTTGGATGCCATGAGCCAAAAATTTCAAAGCATGAAGGGATTTACTGCTAGCTTTGAATATACCTTCCAAGATGAAGGTGGAGCGGGTGATCGACAGAGTGGAGAGGTCGCGGTCCTAGGTGATAAGTACCGCCTCAAACTTCCAGATCAAGAAATTTACAACGATGGCAAGACCGTGTGGACCTTTATTCAAACGGCAGGATACAAAGAAGTAACCATCAACGATGCCGCTGGGATGGAGGGCGAGTTGACCCCTTCCAATATTTATACCCTCTACCAATCTGGATTTAACTACAAGCTTTTGCCAGACAAAACGTACCAAGGAAAGCCGATTTCCACGGTAGAACTGACTGCATTAAAATCCAATGCCCCTTTCAAGCAGGTTCGCCTGCTTGTAGAAAAATCCACACAGCAGCTGTTGGGTTGGGAAATGCTGGATGGGCAGGGAGGCGTATTCTCTTATTCTTTCAAAAATCTTAAGGCATCCCCAAGCCTTCCTTTGAGCTACTTTATGTTTGATGTTAAAAAATATCCAGGCATAGAAGTGATTGACCTGCGTTAAAGGGTGAGGTCCGATTTAATTTAGATTTCCAGTTCCTTTTTCCACCTTTTCGAGGAGTTCTTGGCCTGCTTCCTTTACGGTGGGCAAAATTGGACTAAAGATTTCCAATACTCCCGGAGTAAGTGGTCTGATGTAGGACAAGTACTCACTTTTTCTCTCCCAATCTTTAAACGGCTCCATCTCGATTTTTCCCAATACCCAGATGAATAAGCTGATAAAAAAGCCGGTTCGTACGATACCGAGTACCGCTCCACCCAAACTATCTAGGCCACCCAAAAGGACCAGAGCCATCATTTTTTTGAGGGCCTTGCCGGCTAGATTTGCAAGGAAAAGGGTGGAAAAGAATATCAGTAAAAATGCAAGTACGGGTAGGCCAAATGCCGCTTCATCTGTTTCGGTTGCGAGCCATTTGCTCACCCCTTCCATAAAATATACCCCCAGAATGATAGCGAGGACAAAGCCAAGAAGGCCGATGATACTCATCAGCAGGCCTTTTTTGTAGCCCTCATAGGCCCCTAAGCCCAAAAGGAGAAGGATGACTACGTCTACCGGTTCCAAGTTAATTTGTCAGTAGGAGTTTTACTTGTTCTGAGATTGCCTTGCCGTCTGCCTTTCCGGCCAACTCTTTGCTCGCCAATCCCATTACTTTGCCCATATCCTTGGGTCCTGTGGCACCAGAGCTAGCAATGATGGATTGAATTGCTTGTGCGAGTTCCTCCGTAGACAAAGCCTTCGGCAAAAATTCCTGAATAATCGCCAACTCGGCCAATTCCACCTCGAGGAGGTCAGCACGATTTTGCTTTTCGTAGATTTCAGCAGAGTCTTTTCGCTGTTTGGCAGATTTGGTCAATACCTTCAATTCCTCCTCAGCACTCAATTCTCCAGAAAAGCCTTCTTTGGTCTCTTCCAATAGGATGAGAGACTTGATCGCCCGCAAAGCGGTCAGCCTTACTTTGTCTCTTGCCAACATGGCGGATTTAATTTCGCCTTCTATTCTCTGCTTTAAGCTCATAAGTTTTAGTTTTGTGTTGTACCTGTACAATGCAGTAAAAATACCCATTTTTCCATGCCCACATGACAAAGCTAAGTGTAAATATCAATAAGATTGCCACCCTACGAAATGCCAGAGGAGCCAATAATCCCAATGTGGTACAGGTGGCGCTGGATTGTGAGCGATTTGGCGCAGAGGGGATCACCGTGCATCCTCGCCCCGATGAGCGGCACATTCGCTACCAGGATGTGGTGGACTTGGCAGAAGTGGTACGCACTGAATTCAATATCGAAGGTTATCCCGATGCACGATTTATGGAGCTAATCCGGACGGTGAAGCCTGCTCAGGCTACGCTGGTCCCTGATCCGCCACAGGCCATCACTTCCAATACCGGTTGGGATACCATCC
>CANHCD010000268.1 GCA_947458795.1 Cyclobacteriaceae bacterium
GGCTTGACTCTGGATTTGGAAAAAATACGGGCAGAAATGCAGCGCCGGAAGCCCGGCCAATCCAAAATCACCACCCAACGCAAAGAGGAGGACGAAATCGAATTGCTCTCTGGAGTGTTTGAAGGAAAAACCACCGGCACACCAATTGGCATCCTTATTCCCAATGAAGATCAGAAAAGTAAAGACTACGCACACATCGCAGATGCTTTTCGCCCTTCTCACGCGGATTATACCTACTTTGAAAAATATGGGCACCGTGACCATCGTGGAGGAGGCAGATCCAGTGCTCGTGAAACTGCCGCTCGAGTAGCCGGCGGTGCCATTGCAAAGCAGCTGCTAGCCACCAAAGGAATTACCATCCAAGCCTATGTCTCCCAAGTAGGAGAAATACGACTTGAAAAACCTTACACCGCACTCAACTTGGCCTTGGCTGAAGACAATATCGTCCGCTGTCCAGATCCCGAATTGGCGGAAGTAATGATCGAACACATCGACCAAGTACGAAAGGATCGCGACACCATTGGCGGCATCGTCTCCTGTGTGATCAAAAATTGCCCTCCAGGATTAGGCGAGCCTGTATTTGATCGACTCCATGCCGAACTTGGTAAAGCGATGTTGAGCATCAATGCCGTCAAAGGCTTTGAATATGGAAGTGGCTTTGAAGGGGTCACCCTTCGCGGCTCCCAGCACAACGATGCCTTTGTCCAGCAAGACGGAAAAATCCACACGCTTACCAATCATTCAGGAGGAATTCAAGGCGGCATTAGCAACGGGGAGGACATCTACTTCCGTGTGGCCTTCAAGCCAGTAGCCACCCTAATGCAAGACCAATCCTCAGTCAATACCGCCGGAGAATCGGTGACCGTCAGTGGCAAAGGCCGTCACGATCCCTGTGTAGTCCCAAGAGCCGTACCCATTGTAGAAGCGATGGCTGCATTAGTACTAGCCGACTACCTTCTCCTATCCAAAACCAATAAACTTGAAGCCCTTTAACCCAACCCTGTTTTGAAAAAAATACCCTTACACACGCAAATTATCATCGGCCTTGTTCTGGGTCTGATCTTTGGCCTTGTCTCCATCAAGACGGGAATGCCCAAGTGGATCACCTTGGATTACATCAAGCCCATAGGTACTATTTTCATCAATGGACTCAAGATGATCGCCATGCCACTCGTATTGGCCTCGTTGATCATCGGCGTATCCAACTTGGGGGATATCTCCAAGTTGAGCCGAATAGGGGGACGCACGCTATTCTTGTTTTTGGCCACCACCGTGGTATCCATTTGCATCGGCTTGACGCTAGTCAACGTTTTCAAGCCGGGAGCAGCGCTACCTGATTCTACTCGGGAAAACCTCATGGCCTTGTATGAAGGAGATGCCGGTAAGCGTGCAGCATCTGCCTCGCAGCTACAGGATCAGAGCCCATTGCAGCCCTTGATTGACATGGTACCACAGAACTTCTTTTTGGCCACCACGGACAATGCGGCCATGCTGCAAGTCGTATTCTTTGCCATCCTAGCGGGCATTGCCCTGCTTCAAATTCCTAGATCGAAAGCCGAACCTGTAATGGCCTTTTTTGACGGATTCAACGAAGTGATTACCCAAATTGTCAATTACATCATGGTCCTTGCACCCTATGGTGTATTTGCCTTGATGGCTTCCTTGATTGTGGAGATTGCAGGAGATGATCCCGATTCCGCACTCACGCTACTTTTGGCTTTGCTCAAGTACAGCTTGATCGTACTAGCAGGTCTATTCATTGTCATGGTAGTCATGTTCCCACTCTTGCTCAAATTTATGACCAAGGTTCCTGTCGGCCACTTTTTCAAAGCTATCCGCCCTGCACAGTTACTCGCATTTTCTACAAGTTCCAGTAACGCTACGCTTCCCGTAACCATGAAGATTACGGAAGAGGAGCTCGGCGTATCTGAAAACATCTCCAGCTTTGTTCTCCCTCTTGGAGCCACAGTCAACATGAATGGCACCAGTCTGTACCAAAGTGTGGCCGCTGTGTTTATAGCCCAGGCGCTAGGGATGGAACTCACCTTCGGCCAGCAAGTGATGATTGTATTGACCTCCACTTTGGCTGCAGTAGGATCTGCAGGCGTACCAGGAGCAGGTCTCATCATGCTTATCGTCGTCCTCGAAGCCATTGGTATCCCAGCAGCTGGCATTGCCCTAATCATGGCTCCAGATCGGATTCTAGACATGTTTAGGACAGTAGTCAACATCACGGGTGACGTAGTGGTCGCAGCTGTCATTGCCAGTAAGGAAGGCGAAGTTTTGGAAGGTGTCGATGCAGATGCTGCCCCTTCCGAAAAGGAATAAACATTCCCAACATACACAAAAAAAGTCCCGCAGATGCGGGACTTTTTTTGTGTTCAGTGATTATAAAGGGCTTAGTAACTGTTCAAGAAGTCTACCAAGCGCATAAACTCCGCATCCGTGATCGCGGGAAAGTTGGCAATCCGAAAACTGCTTGCTTTGAGAGGACCATAGCCTCCCCCAAGTTGCATGCCTTCTTTTTCAGCAGCCTTTTTGACCGCCGCAATCGCCTCTTCCTTACCCGACACCGCAAGTACAGTAGTACTTCGAGTGGCGGCATTGTCCACAAGCAAGTCAAAAGTTGAAGACTGCGCTACCACTTTTTCCAAACTAGCCATGCGCTCTCGCAACCGCGCATCTACCTTAGCTATGGGATCCATGTCTTGCAAAACCCGATTGAGTAGGTAGATTCCCAACACATTGGGCGTGTAGTGAGTCTGGTAGCTGGCTGCATTTTCAAGCATAAAGCTGAGGCTATTGTATCTCCCCCGCTCTCCTTTTCGAGCTACTTTCTCCTTGGCTTTGCCAGAAAGCAACAGTATTCCTAGTCCTGCAGGCAAGCCAAAGCATTTCTGAACCGAGGCATACCATACATCTGCCAAGGAAAAATCTAGGGCAATCCCCCCCATGGAAGAGGTAGTGTCCACGGCAATCATCTTGTCTGGATAGCGGGCTGCCAGTTCCCGGAGAACCGACATGGGCACCTGTGAGGCGTTGGCTGTTTCGTTTTGCGTCACCGCAATCAAGTCAACCTCAGGGCCGATTTGCAATTGATCCACAGGAATGGATTCATTGGCAGCTAACTTATGCACTTGGGTAGCAGGAAGAATGTGCTGGGCATATTCCAACCATTTTTTACCAAAGGAACCCGAATACAAGTGGTAGCTAGACTGCTCTACCAAGGATTGGGAAATGATCTCCCAGCTTTCTGTCGCCGAAGAAGTGAATAGCAAGGTGAAGTCAGCTGGAACCTGCAGCTTCTCCCGAAAAAGCTGTTCGGTATCTCGATACAAATTCATAAACACTGCACTGCGGTGATTGGCGCTCAATATCCCTTGGACATAAGCGTCCTGTAAGTAGGCAGGTAGTGCATCGTATACTTTGGAAGGTCCTGGGGCGAAGGTAATCATCGGGAAGGGTTGATTAGAAAATACTGAATTGCCAAGGCATAGCCGGTTAGACCTAGGCCAGCAATCATGCCCA
>CANHCD010000269.1 GCA_947458795.1 Cyclobacteriaceae bacterium
CGGGGATGTAGCGAAGGTGGGCAGGATCAAAACTGCCTGGAGTAAAGATAAACTTTTTATCAAAAATCTTATCCAGAATGTAGTAGCTCACCCAAAACTCATTGGTGAGTGAAAATACAGCTGGATCTATGGGTTCAATGCGTGCAACCGAATCCGAGCCAAGCTCCTCGATGAAGTGGCGAAGGGTGGAGGTTTTGCGCAGCTCCCCTTCCAAGTGACCATAGCCCTGCGAGGTGATCATGACGTTGGTCAATTCGATGAGGTTGTAGTTGATCAGGTAGACGGACCATTCCGTCCCGGTTTCCTTTTCCTCCTTGGCAATGGCAATCTTCACCCCAGTAACGGGAGCAAAGTCAATGTCTTTTTTCATTCGGTTTCTTTCAAATTCATTTCAAAAAGTGCTGCAAGGTGTTTTTTTACCTTTTCCTTCACCTCCTGTACGTCTACCTGACGGCCCAACTCGAGGTGTAGGGAGGTAACGGCCTTGTCATCAATCCCGCAAGGGACGATGTGGCCGAAGTAGGAGAGGTCCACATTTACGTTAAAGGCAAAGCCATGCATGGTCACCCATCGACTGGATTTTACGCCCAAGGCGCAGATTTTTCGAGGATTCTTTAAGGTGTCGTGGTCTAGCCATACGCCAGTAAGTCCCTCGATTCTTCCGGCAGGCACACCGTATTCTGCAAGAGTCAGGATGATGGCTTCTTCCAAGTACCGCAGGTAGCGGTGGATGTCGGTAAAGAAATGATCCAAATCCAGGATCGGGTAGCCCACCAATTGCCCAGGGCCATGGTAGGTGATGTCTCCCCCACGGTTGATTTTGTAGTAGGTGGCGGCATGGGCTTCCAGTCCACTAGCATCTAGCAGAAGGTGCTCAGGCTTACCACTTTTCCCAAGGGTGTAGACATGGGGATGCTCCACAAATAAGAGGTAGTTGGGCGTGATTGCCTGTTCCGCCTCGGGTAGGTTTCGGTTTTGTATTTTTTGGGCGACGATGGCAGCAAACAGATTTTCTTGGTAGGTCCAAGCCTCTTGGTAATCCATGCAGCCCAGATCACGAAATGCTACCGTTTTTTTTGTATCTTCAATCATCGTCGTTTTTTCAGCATTTTTTAGACCCATCTGGGTAGGCCATTCAACTTTTCAAAATTAACCAATATTTCCCATGGCAGCACACAATGATTCAGGAAGACTCGCAGAGCAGGAAGTCGCCAAATGGCTTGAAAGCAAAGGATACACCTTACTCGAAACGAACTACCGCTACCAACATGCCGAGATAGATCTCATCATGACCCATCAGGGGCTTTTGATTTTTATTGAAGTCAAATTTCGGACAGGTACAGGTTTCGGTTATGCGGAGGAGTTTGTGCATGCTACCAAAAAGCGACTCCTAGTAAAAGCTGCTGACCAGTACATTTACCAAAAGGATTGGCATCGGGACATCCGCTTTGATATCGTCGGGGTCTGCCAGGATTCCAAGGGGACCCTGCACTTTCGGCAGTTTGAAGATGCCTTTTACTAATCCTCCTTACCGTGATTTTTCAGGGGTTTTTTCGGTAGATCAGCTTGCCTTCCTTGTCCCACTCTGCCCGGATGTAGGGACGGAAGTTTTTGGTGTAGGGCTTTTCTTGGTACTGGATTTCCCGCTTTCGGATGGTCTTTGTGTTGTCGGTGTTCCAATACTCAGTCCACAAGCCTACTTTCTCCCCAAATCGATACTCCCCGGTCACGGCTACCTGCTGGTTTTCATAAAAGTGGTAGAAGTTGCCTTCCGCTAATCCGTATTGAATGGGAGTAAGTTTTTCAATGGCCCTGCTGGCAGAGTTGAAGTAAGTGATGCGTGACTCCCTGGCCCAGCCTTCGTCAAAATGTGCTTTGTCTTGAAGTACATTTTCTCCATCAAAGGTAAGCCAGGTTTGGTGTTTGCTGCCGTAATAAAACATGCCTCGTTCGACTACTACCTGGTTGACTAGTCGCTGGTAAGGCCCATGGAGCAGGTAGCCTTGGCCTTCAACGAATCCTTGGGTTCGGATAGTTCGCTCTTTTGGATCGTACCAATACCGGTCTCGTAGGTAGGGATTACTTTTCCAAGAGGCACCCGTGTAGTAAAAAAGTTCCAAATACTCTTGGCCTCGAAGGCTTCTACGGGTGCTTCCTTTCTGTGTTTTTATCCCAAAAAAGGTGTTTTTTCGGGTCTTTTTTTTCTTTTCCTTTTTCTCTTCTTTTACTTTTTCTTCATCAAAGAGGAGCAGTGGCGCTACGGTAGGAAGCAAAAAGGAACTGACCAAATCGGTAGAGTCTTCCGTCGCTTTTTGGTCTTTCGGGACGGTTTGACCCTGAAGGAAATTGGATCCTGCCAAAAAGAAAAGTAGAAAAAGAGGAAGCAGTTTCATTTCAGAATTCAAACGGCTGAAGGGCTAGTTTAGTACCTTCAAAAGTAACATTTCGAGATCAAATCTTTTCGATTGTTTATTAATTATAATCTTCTGCCTACTTTTGAACTCTTGCTACCAAAACCTAAATTCTTATGAATTCTATTTTATCCGATCGCGTACTTCAAATGGAAGAGTCGGCCACCCTGGCCATGGCAAAAAAAGCCAGAGAACTTAAAGCTCAGGGAATTGACATCATTAGCCTAAGCTTGGGTGAACCGGACTTCAAAACTCCAAAACACATCCAGCAGGCTGCCAAAGATGCGATCGATGAAGGAAAATATTTCTCGTATCCTCCTGTCTCCGGATACCAGGATTTGCGTGAAGCCATTGCCAAGAAGCTTCGGGAGGAAAACAACATTCAGGAAGCCAAAGCAGAGCATATTGTCGTGTCTGTGGGAGCCAAGCATTCCATTGCCAACACTTTCATGTGCATTCTCAACGAGGGCGATGAGGTGGTTATTTTTTCCCCGTACTGGGTGAGCTATGCCGAGATCATCAAGTTGTGTGGAGGCGTGCCTGTGCTGATTGAAGGAACGCTTGAAAACAATTTTAAAGCATCCGCGGCACAGCTTGAGGCTGCCATTACTTCCAAGACCAAGGCGGTGATCTATTCTTCCCCTTGCAACCCAACGGGTTCTGTATTTTCCCAGCAAGAATTGGAAGCCATTGCCAACGTGGTGAAGAAGCACGAGGGAGTGGTGGTCATTGCGGATGAGATTTATGAGCTGATCAACTTTACAGGTAAAAACTTCAGCATTGCTTCCCTTCCAGGCATGTTTGAGCGAACCATTACGGTCAATGGATTTTCCAAAGGCTATGCCATGACAGGCTGGAGAGTGGGTTACATCTGCGCTCCTTTGGAAGTCTCCAAGGCGGTAGAAAAAATGCAGGGTCAATTCACCTCAGGCAACACCGGTATCGCCCAGCGTGCTGCTTTGGCAGGTATCGCAGGAGATCAAGGACCTTCTCAAGAAATGGCTGTTCAGTACTTGAAGCGCCGTGATTTGATGTTGGGCTTGCTCAGAGACATTCCGGGCATCAAAACCCACGTGCCTGAAGGCGCTTTCTATTTCTTC
>CANHCD010000270.1 GCA_947458795.1 Cyclobacteriaceae bacterium
AACTCAAATCGAGCCGTATCTGCATACGAATTCACGAAGAAATGGAGATTGGATTGGCGACGAAGGTCAATGCCTGCTCGATAAACTAACTTATCCGAAACAATCCCTTCTACACCGGCTGCAAAGGAAAGTTTAGTCACTGTATTCAATAACTGATCACTGGGTCCAAGGAAAGGGTTTTCTTGAACAAAACTACGGTAGGTATTGCGCTGAACATCCCCGGAAATTGCAGCATTCACCTGGAGTTTTTCTGATACCTGATAGGTGGTTTTAAGCACTGGGAAAAGTCGAATCCCAGGTTTACGTTCCGCTACTGAATCATTTTCAGAAACCAAAATAACACCAGCCCTGAACTTAAAATCTCCAAAAGTGTACTGCCCTTCAGGACGAAGTGAAAAGTAATTTCGATTGAGGTCATACCCCAAGTCCTCAGTAGCAGTAGTAAAATACGAAAGTCCTAAGTTAGCCGTGATTTCTTTGGAAGGCCTAAACTCTCCTTCTCCCACAAAACCCAGTTCCTGTTCACGCACGGCATAGCTATCTCTGAAGCCGGCCAGAACAACTTCCCCAGCATATCCGATTCGACCCACTTTATCTAGATCGCGGATTCCCAACTTAAAATCACCATGAAGTTGTTTATTTTGAGCTAAATAGGGGCTTGCAAAATCCCAATCTGGAGGGATTACAAATCCTAAGTCTCGACCATAAAAGGTATAGGCATCTCTTTTCAGGTTTAGGGAAGAATACAACTCCGATTCATCCAAAAAGTAACTGACATCAACAGCCAGTTCCGTATGCGATTCCTTGCTTTCCTCTTCCATCCAGCTCACTGGGCGTTTCCCAAAAGCCTGGTGATGGAATTTGGTGGCAAACTGCAAATCGGCAGACTGGGTAGATAGGTATCGCCCTTCAATCAAGGGTGACAAAAAGTTGCCATAGCCTACGCGAACCCATCCTGGATACAAATCCAACTTGGGGACATTCCATTCTTTGGTGGCAGGCTTTGCCTGAATTTCAGAAGCTGGAACAGGAAGAAAAAACGGCATTACTGGGAAGCTTAGCGTTCCCAAAGCTTTGGGCTGAGGCAATGCAGGCATCTTTTCAAAACTTCGAATCTGCTTGGGCAAACGAATTTCTCGATCCTTTTGAATTACAAACACTTGATCTTGAAGGCCTCCCCTTGCCGAAGTTTGAGCAGCGCTAAAACTTAGGCTTCCGCAAAAAAGCACTAGAAATAAGAATAAGGAGTAAATGCTTCTCATGGTCTAGTCCAGGCTTTTAAGTGTGGCTACTGCTTTTTCTTTAACCGTAGCATCGGTAGATTGATCAATCACAGATTGTAGGGTCGCCTTTGCTTGAAACACCTCTCCCAACTTCAAATAGTTGTCTGCCAAGAGCAAAAACATAGTTCCATACCAATAGTCAAATTCGGAAAATGGCGAAGAATAGTCAAAAATCAATTCGTTTGACCCCTTAAAATCCCCTTTTTCTTGGTACTGAAGCGCTAGCAGGTACAGTGCTTCTGCCGCATCCTCAGTGGTATATTCTTGGATTAACAAGCCAAAACTATCCTCGGCATCGGAGTTTTGACCTAGGAAACGATGGGATTTGCCTTTCACAGACAGCGCTTTAGCTACCGAACCTGGAACTAATTCGTCTTGAGCTAGCAATTGGGTAGCGGCGGTAATTGCCTGCGGGTAATCCTTCACGAAAAAATGTGAAACCATCATCCCTACTGTCACCTCAGCCTCTTCCAATGGAGATCTGGATTGACCTGAAATAGAGGCATAATAACGCAAGGCTTCTGAGAAATCTTCCCGCTCCAAGGCAATATTTCCCAATTGCTGCAAGGACTTGACACGGTACGGAGATGCGGGCTGTTTCTCCATCAACTTAAATAAATCATAGGCTCTTTCTGCATCGCCGGCCTGTCTATAGGCATCAGCAGCAAAATACAAGGCCTCACTTTTTTGGGCTGATTCCGGGTAAGCTCGAAGGTAGCTATCTAGGGCCTTAGCCGCCTGAGGAAATTTTTGGCTGAGGTAAAGGCTTTTCGCAGATTCGTATTCAAGCGTTTGAACTGATCCTGCATTGGGGTTCGTGTTTTTATAGTTTTGAAGGTACGCTCCAAATTCCTCTGCCTTATCCTGTACAGCTAAAGCCTCCTGAAGGCCTTTCAGCGCTGCTTCAGCGTTTTCTGCCGAAGGATACTCCTCCAAAATCTTTTTATAGTCCGCCTGGGTTTGACTGAAGCGCTGCAGGGAATAGTTTGCTACTGCCCTCCCCTCCAAAGCATACGGGAGAAAGAGCGAACTTGGTTTTTCACGAATCAATTCACTAAAAGCGGTGATCGCCTCCTCATAGCGAAGCTCTTCAAGGTAAATCTGTCCCTTCTGGAAAAATGCATCTTCCAAGTAGACACTCGTTGGAAAATTTGCTAGCAATAAATTGAGTTGCTCAATAGCCGCTTGGTTCTTTCCCTGGTAGTTGGTTACCAACGCCAATTGAAGGTGTGCATAATCCTGCCCTGCAATTTTATCCGCAATCCCCTCCGTAAAGGTGGCCTCTGCTTGTGCAAATTTCTTTTGAACGAAATAGCAATCTCCCAACCTCAATAAGGCATCTTGATTCGCTGCTTCATTTTTGTTTCGTTGACTTGAGCGGTATGCCTGAAATTGCTGCTCCGCAGATGTATAGGCTTGGGAATTAAAATACGCATAGCCTAATCCGTAGGTCGCCTTCAAAAAATAAGGGCCAGAAGCCGAGGTTTGATTGATGGCAACCTGATAGGAACTTATCGCTTTGGCTAAAGCATCCTGCGCACTGTAAATCTCTCCCTTCCAGAAATGCGTCTCAGCCAAAAGGAGGCGATCAGATGGATAATTTTGGGATTTGGTTAAATAGCTAAGTGCTTGCTCAAATTTTTGATCTCGGTAATAAATTAGAGCCTGGTAGTAGGCCACTTTTTGATAAGCTTGTTGAATGCGAGGGGATTTACTTTTAAACTTATCGAGTTGCTCCAAGACGCGGAGGTAGTCGGAAGAATTGAGTAAGGCATCAGAAAGCAAGGTTTCTACTTCTGCAAACCTTTTTCCTTGGGGATATGCATTCAGGTAGTCATCCAAGGTGTTGACAGCCATTTGAAAATTTCCGCGCTGCAAATTGATCTTTGCCAAGTTAAATAAGGCTTCTTCTTGAATACCTGGATCAATTGAACTCGCAGAAGCCACTTGGAAACTTGTAAGGGCATAGGGAAAATTACCCTGCTTTACATAGGTATGTCCCAAATAGTAACTTGCTGCTTGGGCAATAGCAGGATTTTCCAAGGCAGCTACCTTCAGAAATTCACTTGCCTTTTGGTAGTTCGTTGTTTCAAAAAATGAAATCCCTGCTTTGTAATATTCCTCCTTGGTCAATTCACCCTTTTTGTAGGAACTAAATGAATTGTATTGGTCAGCGGCATTCCTAAAATCCTTTAGCGCATAATGCGACTCGGCCAA
>CANHCD010000271.1 GCA_947458795.1 Cyclobacteriaceae bacterium
ATTTTTCACCTTAAAAAGGTAGGGATTTCGATTAAAAAAACCTTCACTACCAGCAAGAGATTTAAATACCTATTTGGGATTGTATTCTCATTCCTAAACGGTGTCTTTTTTAAATGCTACGCGCAAAAATTTAAGTTAAAACTCTATTTTTAGGGAGCATCAAAAAAGCAGTCCTTCCCATGAAATCTCTTCCCCTCCTCCTGACTTTTCTCCTCAGTACATTTTCATCCCTAGCTCAAACCACCCAAGAACAGCTCGTGGAGTTGGATAAGGGCTGGGAAAGGGCCCTCTTGAATTCGGAAGTGGAATTTTTGGAAAACCTCTTGGCGGAGGAGTTTGTCTGGGTGCATAACCATGCGAGCCTAATCGATGGAAAGGCAGAAGCCCTCAGCCGGGCAAAAAAAATCCGCGCAGGACAGCAGGACGACACGCGAAACCGAAGTCCTCGAGACCAAAAGGTAGTCCTTCTGGGACAAACCGCCGTGGTGAGCGGCTTTACGGTGGTAGATCGGGGGCCACAACCAACCACCTATCATTTCATGCGAACCTACGCGCTGGTAGCCGATAAGTGGAAACTAATCGCCAACCATACCATGGCTATTCCCGAAGAATAAACCCTACTCCTACTTTTAAAAAACTACCCCATTCAATTTACCCCATGAAACCAATCCACCTCGTTCTTAGTCTGATTTTTTTAGGATTTTCAGTAAAAAATACAGCCGCTCAAAATTTCAATCAGGTCCTTCGATCCGAACTCAGCTCCAGCAATCCAGGAGTCCTAATTACCATCGAGTCGGGAGACGGGAAGTTATCTTGGTCGGGAGCTGCCGGAATCAACGATCTGAGCATTGGGGATTCCTTGCAGGTAACCCAAACCTTCCGGATTGCTAGCGTCACCAAAACCTACGTGGCCGCGGCCATCCTTCGGCTGATGGAGAAAAAAGTGCTCCGGCTGGAAGACCCGATTTCAAAGCATCTGTCCCCTGCTCATGCGGCAATTCTGGCGCAAGACTATGACTTGCAAAAGATCACGATCCAGCAAATTTTGAGGCATTCGGCAGGATTTTTTGACCATACCAATGCCCCTGAATTCTTCGGTAAGGTATTCGCTACTCCTGACTACGAGTGGACTCGAACCGCGCAACTCCAACTAGGGGTTGAGAAAGGGAATCCGATTGGCCCTCCAGGCCATCAATTTAGCTATTCGGATATGGGCTATGTGATTCTGGGGGAACTCATTGAAACCTACACCGGAAATACCTTGGATGGGGGTATTAAAGAATTGCTGGGGCTGGAAAAATTAGGTCTTGAACGAACAGATTTTGAACGAATGGATCCCCAAACCGATCAACTCCGCATCCACCAGTATTATCAAGGGACAGATACCTACCACTTCAGTCCGACAATCGATTACTATGGAGGGGGAGGAATTCTTTCAAGCACAGCAGGCTTGGTGGATTTTTTCCAGGCCCTATTTCAAGGCAAGGTCTTTGAGAATCCGGCCACTTTAACCCTCATGTTGGAGCCCGTAACCTATCCCTCCAAAGCCAAAATGGATTACCAGATGGGGATGTACCGAGTGCAAGTAAATGGTATGGATGCCTATTGCCATTCGGGATTTTGGGGAACGCAAGTCCTCTACATTCCCAAACTAGATCTCTACCTGGCAGCCAATTATTCTGGGGCTTGGAGCGGTGGAGCGGTGGCACCCATTTTTGGAAAGGTGTTGCATGCTTTGGAAGAAGCAAATCCTAAAAAACCTTAGCGATGCAAGTACACTGGGCATAAATCCATCCGAATAGGAAGCAATACAGCTAATAAATGTGGGCTGATGTAGGTGAAAATTGTCAACGGTCAACAGTCCACTGATTACAGCCATTTCGTTTAGCGTCAAGGTTAGCGCATCCAGATTTAAATACGTTTTTTAGGTGTTCACAACTTGGTACATTGTAATTGGTACCCTTTCTCGTACAATCTTGATACTAGCTTCTTGCCCGTCGCGGCAGATAATATTGAATGTCCAACTCCGAGTGCTGAAGGAAGAAGTAGGGATTCGTAACCCATACAAATTAGATTACGCTATTTAGTAGCGGCGCAAGATCAACAGTCAAGTCCTTTTGTGACTAGGTTTAGAATCCATACTTGGTACATTGTACCTGGTACTTGCCTACCTGCCGGCAAGGCAGGGTACATAGTATTGTGGTCTGTCGTCCGTCAACTGTTGACCATTTTTTTGTACTCCTTTGGAGCTACAGGCTTACTTGCGGGTCATCCTATAAATTTTACCTGTTTTTCAGCGGTGCTTTCAAACAACCATTTCTTTTGTAAATTGATCTCTCAATCAAAAAATTATGAAATACTTTCTAATGATGATGCTCTGCATCAGTTCTTTGGTAGCAACTGCACAAAAGAAAAAAGCAGAATCCCTAGTTCCAGTTAAACCTTCGCCAGATTCACTTTTTAGCAATCTCAAATGGAGAAACATCGGACCTTTCCGTGGTGGAAGGGCCAATGCAGTTTCAGGGGTGATAGGAAATGACCAGAAATTCTATGCCGGTTATACGGGCGGTGGTCTATGGACCACAGAAGATGGTGGAATAAATTGGGAGAACATTTCGGATGGGTTTTTCACTGTTGGATCCATCGGAGATATTGCCGTATCTGAATCTGACCCCAATGTGGTGTATGTCGGAACAGGCGAACATGCAGTTCGCGGCGTCATGACGAGCTATGGAAATGGGGTGTACAAATCCACAGATGCAGGAAAGACCTGGAAGAATGTTGGATTAGAAAAGACCCGTCATATTTCAGACATCGCTGTGCATCCTTCAAACCCCGACCTGGTATACGTGGCGGGACAAGGAACCGTGCACGGCCCAAACAACGACCGTGGCGTATTTAAATCCACCGATGGTGGAGCCACCTGGAAGAAAGTACTGTACATCAACGATAGCACAGGGATTTCATCGCTCTCGATGGACATGAACAATCCACGTATCCTGTATGCCACTTCATGGGAACACAGAAGGCTCCCCTGGACGGTATCCAGCGGAGGAGCAGGTTCTGCGGTTTGGAAATCAACCGACGAAGGAAATACTTGGCACAAGCTCACCGAGGGCCTGCCAAAATTGATGGGCAAGATGGGAATCAGCGTTTCTCGTGCAAATTCAAACCGGGTATTCGCCATCGTAGAAACTGAAAAGAGCAAGTCAGGCCTGTACCGTTCGGATGATGCCGGCAAAACCTGGGCCTTGCTATCCAACAACCAAGACATCAGCTCACGCTCTTGGTATTACATGGAAGTTTTTGCAGATCCCATCAATGAAAACATCGTCTATGTGCTCAATGCCCCAATGATGAAATCCATGGATGGCGGCAAAACATTTGCTTCAGTACGCGTTCAACACGGGGACACCCATGATCTCTGGATCAATCCAAGTAAAAATAACGTCATCGCACTAGGCGACGATGGGG
>CANHCD010000272.1 GCA_947458795.1 Cyclobacteriaceae bacterium
CGCATCTGCCAACTGTCGCTTGCGGTTGAGCGAGATTCCGTCGCTAGCGCGCAAGTAGCCTAGTCCACGAGCCTCTTCGGCTGAAGTAGACACCTTGGCCGTAGCAATATTCATGAAGTACTCCTGGAGTTGGTTGAGCTCCACGTCACCACCAATGATGCCGTTGGAGAATCGGAGGGTCATCTCCTTAGTTCCGCCGCCGGCAGGAATCAAGCCTACGCCCACTTCCACCAAACCCATGTAGAGTTCGGCATGCGCCTGAATATGATCGGCATGGAGCGACAACTCACATCCACCACCCAGCGCCATGTTGTGCGGCGCTACCACTACGGGTACAGAAGAGAATCGCGCACGCGTCATCGTATTTTGAAACTGGGCGATCATCAAGTTGATTTCGTCAAACTCCTGATCGCCGGCAAACATGAACAGCATGGCCAGGTTGGCTCCTGCGGAGAAGTTGCCTCCTTCGTTGCCGATAACTAACCCTTTAAAAGATTTTTCAGCCATGCCAATTGCGGTGTTGATGCCCTCAATGACTTCGGCACCCATGGAATTCATTTTGGAGTGAAACTCTAGGCCGATGACCTCGTCTCCAAGGTCCACGACAGTAGCCCCAGCATTACCCCAGACTTTCTTCCCTGCGGACTTCAGTGTATCCAAAATGACAAACTCCTCTAGTCCAGGAATCTCTTTGTAGGACTTGGAGGGAATGTCGTAGTAGGTTTTTTTACCATTCACAATCTTGTAGAAAGACTCGTGTCCAGCAGCAAGCAGTTCGTGCACCCAGGTTGCCGCCTTTTCGCCAGCTGCTTCCATCTTGGCAACGGTCTCCTTAACGCCTAGCGCATCCCAGGTTTCGAAAGGTCCAAGCTCCCAGCCGAAGCCAGCACATACCGCTTGATCTATGCGGTAGAGCTCGTCAGAGATCTCTGGAATACGATGGGAACAATACTTAAATAAGTCGTAAAAAGAGGCGCGGTAAAACTCTCCCGCACGATCTTCAAAGTTGACCAGCAGCTTCAAGCGCTTTTTGAGGTCATCCACTTCTTTTGCCGCCTCGAGCGCTTTAAACTTGGGTTTTTCTACGTCTTTGTAGGTAAAGGTTTTCAAGTCGAGTTCCTGCAGCTCCTTGGTTCCGTCAGGATGACGGGTCATTTTGAAATAGCCTTGGCCTGTCTTATCTCCAAACCATTTGTTGTTGTATAGCACTTCTACAATCTTGGGAAGGATAAATTTGTCTCTGGATTCGTCGTGCGGAAGCGCCTTGTACAGGTTATTGGATACGTTGACCGTGGTGTCTAGGCCGACCACATCCATGGTGCGGAAGGTGGCAGACTTGGCTCTGCCGATTACTGGGCCAGTAAGCTTGTCTACTTCCGAAACGCCAAAGCCCATCTTCTCAATGGCGTGCATGCCCGAAATGATGGCATAAACCCCAACACGGTTGGCGATAAAGGCCGGGGTATCCTTACAAAGAACTGTTTCCTTACCCAAGTACCGATCTCCGTAGGCCATCAAAAAGTCAATGAGTTCTGGTTTGGTTTTTGGACCAGGGATGATTTCCAATAGCTTCAGGTAGCGCGGAGGATTGAAAAAGTGTGTGCCTGCAAAATGCGCCTGGAAATCTTCCGATCTTCCCTCAGACATCAAGTGCATCGGAATGCCCGAGGTGTTGGAGGTAATCAGCGTGCCTGGCTTTCTGTATTTTTCTACTTTTTCAAATAGCTGTTGCTTGATGTCTAGTCGCTCCACAACCACCTCAATGACCCAGTCGTAGTCCTTGATTTTAGGGAGATCGTCGTCAAAATTTCCGGTTGTAATTCTGGACGCATTCGATTTCTCGTAGATCGCAGAGGGGTTGGATTTAAGCGTATTTTGGAGGGCGGTGGTCACGATTCGATTGCGAACAAGCGGAGACTCCTTCGTCAGCCCTTTCTTTTGTTCCTCCTCATTGAGTTCAAACGGGACAATGTCCAGCAAAAGTACCTGCACGCCAATGTTGGCAAAGTGGCAGGCAATTCTGGATCCCATTACCCCTGAGCCCAAAATGGCTACTTTTTTAATGGTTCTATTCATGGTCTATTTTATTAGAATGCGTTGCTGTGAGTTTCGTGTTCACTAAATCCGGAAAGGACTTCTTTGGTTTGAATTTGATCAATAACTTTTTGAATTTTTGAGATGACTCCGAAAAAACCGGCCAGCTCGTCCTCTGTTAATGCTGCACGTACCTGTTCATTAAATCGCATCACACTTTGAACGGAGATTTCTTTTTTCCGTTTCCCTTCCTCTGTCAGAAACATGCGTACGGAACGCTTATCTACCGGATCCGCCTTTTTATAAATCAGTCCCTTCTCCTCCATGGTCTTCAACATGCGGGTAAGGCTACGCGTCTCCAAACCAATGAGCGGCGCGATTTTGGTGGCCGGAGTTCCTTCCTTGGAGTTGATGTTGATCAACACAAAACCAATGGCGGTGGTAAAACCCTCCTCGGCAGCCTGCTGATTGTACATCCTTGAAATGGCATGCCAAGCACTTTTAATGGGATAATCAACTGTCTCTTCCTTTTTCATAGGTCTTTCCGCGCTTGCTTAGCGGACCTAAATTAAAAAAATTTTGTATGCATGCATACTATTTTTTGGAAAAATGTACAAAGGGGTTTGTACGAAGTACCACGTACCAGGTACCAAGTAGGTAATACGAAAATGGAGTTAACTGCCTGCCTAAGATAAATAGACTTGCGGCAAGCAGGCGAAATACGTGATTTATACTAATCCTGAACGCTTGCAACAGAAATTCAAAAAATAACAGGCTGTTATTTTTCTTTTGAAAAGCCTGCCTACAGTAGATCGGTCTGCAGAATTCAAGTCTAAATGCGAATTCTTACTTGGTACTTTGTACCTGGTACATTGTACTCATTTCACATACAAAGCCTATGTGGTTAAAAAAAGCTTCTTCGACCATCAATGCCGCCCGTGACGATTACGCTGGATTCAAGTCTAAATGCGAATTCTTACTTGGTACTTGGTACTTAGTACATTGTACTTACTTCGTGTACAAAGCTTCCACCCGATCCGCATACTTCTCCATGATTACCTTTCTTTTCAGCTTCATGGTAGGGGTCAGCTCCCCGGTCTCAATTCCCCAAGGCGTATCTAGCAGTTCAAATCGTTTGATTTGCTCCCAGTTTCCAAAAAGCTCATTAAACTTCGCTACCTCACTTAAGTACTTTTCCTGAACTTGTTCGTTCTGGATCATCTCCACATCCGTCGTATAGGAAATATCACTTCGCTTACAGAATTCTTTTAATCCATCAAAACTAGCCCAAACTCGCCTCCAGTTACACCAACAACCGAGCCGCCATCAGGTATGTCTTGGAAGTCTGCTTGCGTTGTTGCGCTTGCAGTCCAACTAGACTCATCGCCTAAAGCCGACCATTGCACTCGATTTGGGTTACTGCTTTGCA
>CANHCD010000273.1 GCA_947458795.1 Cyclobacteriaceae bacterium
ACCCTCCATACCGGATTGGAAAACCCTTGGGGCATGACTTGGCTTCCAGATGGAACGCTCCTTGTCACTGAAAGAAAAGGAGAAATCCTTGTTTTCAAGGAGGATAAATTTTCAGGCGAAAAAATTCAAGGCTTACCCGCAGTTCACAACGTAAATCAAGCAGGCCTCTTGGACGTTGCTGTGCATCCCAACTATGCAGAAAATGGCTGGATTTACATTTCTTATGCACAAAATTTTGCCGACAGCACTGCTGCTACCACCATTCTTCGATTCAAGTTGGACGGAAACACTGCAGTGAATCAGGAGGAACTCATCGTCGCTGGTCCCGCTTGGAAAGGTGGCCGCCACTTTGGAAGCCGCATTGTATTTGATAAGGCAGGCTTCCTCTATTTCTCCAACGGAGATAAGGGAAATATCCCAATGAATGCACAGAACTTGAACAATGCCCATGGCAAAATTCACCGCATCAAGGACGACGGCGGCATCCCTGCAGACAATCCTTTCAAAGATTCCTTGGGCAATACCAGCTCAATCTGGACCTATGGCAACAGAAACCCACAGGGTCTAATTTACGACAAAGCCAACGACAGAATCTGGGAAGTAGAACACGGACCTATGGGTGGTGACGAACTCAACCTGATTGAAAAAGGAAAGAACTACGGTTGGCCTGTAATCACCTACGGCATCAACTACGATGGCACTCCCATCACAGAAATCACAGAGAAAGAAGGCATGGAGCAGCCCAAGCATTATTGGGTGCCATCCATCGCTACATGCGGTGTGGCCGTGGTCACTTCTGACAAATACCCAGCTTGGAAAGGCAATATCCTCATTGCAGCCCTTGCAAAGCAGCACATTGCTCGCGTGGAGATGAATGGCACCAGCTATGTGAAGGAAGAAAAATTGCTTCAAGACATTGGACGCGTTCGCCAAGTGGCTGAAAGCCCAGAAGGCTACATTTATGCGATTACGGAAGCTACAGGCCTATTGGTCAAATTGCTTCCCATCCGATAAACCTTGCTAACTCTATTCCAAAAGGCCTTTCGATCGAAAGGCCTTTTTTGGTTTAAGAAAAATTGCGCTGCTAAATCCTTCAATTGAAACAAAAAAGTTAATTTTCCAATCCGTAAACTCTTACCCACAATAGCGCGTTAATCCTCTATACCCTTGATTTATAAGACTATGAAAACCCTTGCAGCCTATCTTTTTGTTCTTCTTGCTTTGATTTTGCCTTTTTTTTCATGCCAGGCCAAGGAGGGAGACCCAGTTCCTGATTCGTTAACTTCTCAAAAATTCATTACGAAAACAGAGAAGATGGTCATCAAGGTAGATACCCTACACACAGGCTTCCAAAACCCATGGGGGATGACCTGGCTCAATGCGGAAACACTATTGATCACTGAAAAGAAGGGTGAGTTATTACTCTTCAAAAAAGATAAATTCTCTGGCCAAAAAATCACAGGCCTCCCCACATTTTACACCACTGGCCAGGCTGGATTGTTAGACATTGCTACACATCCCAATTATGCCCAGAATGGATGGATCTACATCGCCTATGCCAAGCCTGTAGGCGATGGTGGAGCGACTGCAATCGCTCGATTTAAATTGTCAGGAACAGCTGTTGCCTCTTTTGAAGAACTTATTGTGACCTCTCCTGAATGGAAGGGAGGAACTCACTATGGCAGCAGGATCGTCTTTGACAATCAAAATTACCTCTACTTCAGCAATGGAGAGCGAGGCAGTCAAGACAATGCACAGAACTTAAAAAATTCGCATGGGAAAATCCACCGCATTCATGACGATGGACGCATCCCTACAGACAACCCCTTTGTCGCTACTTCCGGAGCCATCCCTTCTATTTGGACCTATGGAAATCGTAATCCTCAGGGTCTATTTTTTGACAAAGCGAGCAACCGCCTTTGGGAAGTGGAGCATGGCCCTCGTGGGGGTGATGAGCTGAACCTGCTCGAAAAAGGAAAAAATTACGGTTGGCCGGTGATCACCTACGGCATCAATTACAACGGCACTCCAATCACGGAAATTACAGCAAAAGAAGGCATGGAACAGCCAGTTAAGTACTGGGTTCCTTCGATTGCCACCTGTGGAATGACACTAGTGAATTCGGATCGTTATCCTGCTTGGAAAGGAAATATTCTGGTAGCTGCACTTGCAGGTAACCACATTGCTCGGGTGGAAATGGATGGAACGAAACCTGTGGCTGAGGAAAAATTACTTCCTGGAATAGGTCGGGTCAGACAAGTATCCTTGAGCCCAGATGGCTATGTTTACGCAATCACTGAGGGTACGGGCTTATTGATCAAGCTAGTTCCTTTCAACTAGGACTCCTAAAACTACCGCTACTTAGACAAAATCCACATCCACACTGAAGGGGTACTTCATTAGAAATTGAAGTGCTTCTTCGATGGATAGGTCCTCAAACAATACGCGGTGGAGGTTTTCGGTTATCGGAGCTCGTATACCTGCAGTTTTTAAAAAGGCATCTACAATACGTACGGTATTGACCCCTTCGGCAACTTCTTCCATGGTTTCCAGGATTTGATCTAGCGTCTCTCCTTTTGCTAGGCGGTACCCAACCGTAAAATTTCTAGAATCTGGAGAATTGCAGGTAGTCACCAGGTCTCCTATCCCTGCAAGGCCCATCACGGAACTGACCGTTCCGCCCAAGGCTTTGCTCAAATGTGCCATTTCGACCATGCCACGGGAAATCAGCAGCCCTTTTGCGTTTTCCCCCAATCCTAAACCCGCCAAAGCACCTGCCGCAATGGCAATGATATTCTTCAGCACCCCACTGAGCTCTACCCCAATGATGTCAAAGTTGCCATATACCTGGAATTTTTCGGAGCGAAGGAGCCGCTGCCCTTCTTGAATCACCTCGTTGTATTTGCTGGCAATAACTGTGGCGGCAGGCTGACCATTGCTAAGCTCCTTGGAAATGTTTGGCCCAGCCAAGCAGCCCACACGTACTGCAAGAGTTTCTCGAATAATGACTTCACTCATCGTCATGATCTGATTCCGGCGGAGCTTTTTGACGGTATCCCATTGTTCTCCCTCAGCCAGCTGAACAGCTAAGCCTTTGGTGCCATGGATGACGAGGTGGTAAGGATGTAAAAAAGGTGCGAAAGTGCGTGTTACCTCCAAGAATGCCGCAGAGGGAATCATTAAAAACAGAACCCCACAAGAGTCACAGAGTTCTTCAGGAGAAAAAGTTGCACGAATCTTTGGGTTCAGCAATTTCCCAGAAGCGCTGTGCTGCGAATTGATTTCATCTACCACTTCCTGCTTACGCGCATAGACCATCACCTCGTTTTTCTCTGCGAGCATGTTGGCTATCGCGGTACCGAAGCTTCCCACTCCGACCACACCTATGGGGCGAGATTTAGAAGAGTTTTTCAAGGCCATACCCATGTAATCTGTTGTGGTAAAAATAAAGCAAAC